>CAKZMS010000419.1 GCA_937128785.1 uncultured Opitutaceae bacterium
CACCGCAGGGCTGGGAGTCGGGATCATGTTGTTATAAGTCGGAAAGCCCGTCGCCCGCTCTGCGAGGAAACCGGAGCCGGCATTGTGGTGGTTGCGCCCGGTGATGAGGGCGGCGCGCGAGGGGCCGCAAATCGCGGTGGTGTGAAAGCGCGTGTAGCGCAGCCCGTTCGCGGCCAGCTTGTCGAGGGCGGGCGTTGGGATTGGCCCGCCGAAAGTGCCGGTCTGGCCGAAGCCAACGTCGTCGAGCAGGATCACGAGCACGTTTGGCGCACCCGCGGGAGGCGCGGGGAGCTTGGGCCATGCCGCTTCGGAATCCTTGTAGGTTTCGCCGATCTTACCTTCAAAGGCTGGCTCGGGCAGCGGGATGATGGTGCGGTCGGGTTCGGCGGCTGCGCACGGGAGGGCGCTGGCGGCGATGAGGAGAAATACGGCTATACGTCTCATGGTCAGGGAGCTGAAAAATGGTCAGGTTCAAACACTAGTGCGATCTGAAAAGGGCCCGTCCAATGATCCGTGGTTTATTTGATAACCTGAATTTATCCGCAGATATTTAGTGCTGGATTTGGGTTCCCCGAAAATGGCTAAGATCTCGGTGACTACGCTGAGGGGTATCGATCAACGATCTGCTACCCTCTCTTTATGAGGCGTTCATACTCCCGGGGTGAACCGATCCAAAACCAGATCATATTCCTTCCGTCGGATATCGCTAATGCGCGCAAGCTGTCATTCACGCGAACGGACCAAAATTTGCCCACTTTCTTAAAGCGCAGCCATGGATGGGATCAATCCGACTTCAAAAGCTCAAACTGCCTATCCGCCTGCCGCCGATTTTCCTGATGCAATTGATGGTAATAGCTCCAGAAACGCGATCCAGGGTGGTGCGTCAGAGCGGACGTGTTTGGCCAGTGTGATATTCGGACAAAGCTTCGTTGGCGAGACTATGGAGCCGCCCCGCCACGGCATCTTCTTCAATCTCGCGATCCCTCATCCACGCTTTCAACTCAGCGATTTCGTGACTGGAGGGAGAATGATGGGATCAAAGACGTCGCCCATCGGCCATTTCGCTGTTTTCAATTGAGTGGTTCGTCGCTTCGATTCCCGGCTCGCCTATGAATTTTGAACTCCCTCCCGGTGGTATCTTGCTCGGACTCGGCTGCGATTTGATCGAAGTCGATCGGGTGGCGGGTGTGCTCGACCGGCAGGCTGAGCGTTTTCGCAACCGGGTCTTTACGGCGGAGGAACAGGCCTACTGCGAAAGTCTCAAACATCCGCACAAACACTATGCGGCCCGGTTTGCCGCCAAGGAGGCTGTGTCCAAGTGTTTCACCACTGGGATCGGCGCGGAGTTTGGCTGGAAGTCGGCCTCGGTCTATCATGGCGAACGCCATCAGCCGTTGATCCGGCTCGATGAAGCCGGAGCCGCGTTGTTGCGCCGCTTGGGCGGGACCCATGTGATGGTCAGCCTTTCCCATACCGAAAGTGCGGCCATGGCGGTCGCTGCAATTGTGAAAGCCCCGTCGTCATGAGCCAAACCACCCCCGCCGAGCGAAAGAATATGTCCCAGGTTCCGTCGTGGATCATGTTGGGGTTTGTGGTGGGCGTGCTCACCATGTGGCTGTTTCGCAGCTCCCCGGAGCCGCTGGAACCGGAGGTAGTGGAACCGGTGGCCGAGGTTGAGGAGCCCGCCGAGCCGGACGAAGAACCGGAAGCCTCGGGCGATGGTTCACTCAGCATGGCCCTCGTGGGCGCGATCTGGGAGGAATATCGGGCCTACGCGTTTTGGAACGAGGACAAGACCCAGATCGGAGTTTGGAACAGCGCCACCTTCGGCTTCACGGATCGCTACGAAGTCTTGCGGGGCGAAGAGTTCGACTACTTCCGTCCGATCGAGTCATTCACCCGCCTGACGCTGCCCGGCTATGGTCCCGAAAACAGCCCGATTTTGTTCACCGAAACGGCGGAACAGCGCGCTATCCGTAATCAAAAACTCAACCCGCAGCCGGTCGAACGGCCCAAACGACCGGATCCCATTGAATTCAATACCTTGCCACCACCACCAGGTGGCGGCTGACCCCGAGGCCACGTCATGACATGCTTCCCGGGATCTGATCCGATCCTCGATTGCGCTGCCGCCGCCGCGTTTGAGCAGAGCTATTTTGACGGTGATGAAGCCCGCGAGTGGGATGCGATGCAACGGGCCGGAACAGCGGTGGCCGATGCACTGCTGCGCGATCTACAGATGGCGGGCGTGCCGTTGTCCGAACCCGGCCGGGTGTTGCTGCTGGTGGGCAAAGGACATAACGGGGGCGACGCCTTACTCGCCGGCGCGCGACTATTGGCCCGAACGTCCTGGACCGTCGAAGTAGGATTCGTGTTTGGCCAGAATCGCTTGCGACCACTGGCGGTGGCCGCCTGGCGAAAGCTCCAGCACCAAGGCGGGGCGGGGCGGGTCAAGGCGGTGCGTTCCTCGGCGGTGGAGGGACAGCGTTATTTAGCGGTCCTCGATGGAGTGTTTGGCTTTCAATTTCGCTCGCCCTTGCCGGATGTGGCGAAGCACTGGTTTGGGGCGTCACAGGGTGCGACCACGCGTTTCAGGGGATCAGTGGACTTACCAAGTGGTTTGGACGAAGACGGTGCGTTTGTGGCTGATGCTACCTACGCTACGGGGATCCTGAAATCGCCGTTGTTGTCCTGCCCCGGCGCGGGGCGCTTACGTTATCTCGATCTCGGGTTCTTTGAGCTAGAGGCCCAAGGGAAACAACGGGTGCTGAAGGCGAGTATCTTGGATCCACTACGGGCGCTGCGTCCGGTCGGTTCTGACAAACGCAGCTACGGCCAGTTGGCGGTGATCGGCGGTTCCCGGGCTTATCCGGGAGCGGTGGGTCTGAGCGTGGCGGCGGCATTGCTGAGCGGCGTGGGCAACGTGATGGCGTTTGTCCCAGAGTCCCAAGCGGCGGCCTTTGCGGCGCGTTGGCCCGAGGCGATGTGGATGGGGTGCGCCGAAACGGAAGAGGGCAGCATCGCCATGGAGGCGGGGCTCGATGTTCGACGCCATCTTCAACGCGCGAGTGCGCTTCTCATTGGTCCGGGGTTGGGTCGTGAACCAGAGACGATGGCGCTGGTGGCCGAGCTGATTCGCGACAGTCGAATTCCGCTCGTATTGGATGCGGATGCCTTGCAGGCCGATTTGGTGAGATGCGGTGATGCGGTCCGCATCCTGACTCCGCATGCTGGCGAACTGGCCCGGCTCAAGCTCGATGCGGGCGAGATGCCGGAGAACTGCACGATTGTGCGCAAAGGGCCAATCACTCGGATCGAACATGAGAACGTGACCTATCATTCCATCGAAGGTGGGCCTGGATTGGCCCGTGGGGGCAGTGGCGACATGTTGGCGGGGTTGATCGGTGGGCGTCTGGCGGCCACTCCGGATCAGCCGGCACAGGCGGCTATGCAGGCGACCTTTTGGCATGGTCGGGCGGCGCGTCGGTTGGGGGAAAGCCAAGGTGAAGTATCGGTGCGCAATTCGGCTTTGATCGATCATCTGAACCCGGTGCTGCGCGAGGGGACTGCCGAATGAGCCTGACGGAAAAACAGGCGTTTCTGGTGCTCAATGCCTTGCCGGGAATCGGTCCGGTAAATCTGCGTCGATTGCTCGATGATTTCGGGGACGACCCGGGGGCGGTTCTAAGTGCCGGCGCGGCCGCGTTGGAGCGGGTCAAAGGGGTGGGGCCGAAAATAAGCGGTGCCGTCACGGGTTGGCGTGACCTGGTAAATCTCGCGCGGGAGGAGTCGCGCCTGACCCAGGCGGGGGCCCGCTTTGTCACCTGCCGGGAACCCACCTACCCGGCACTGCTGCGGGAGCTCTACGATCCGCCCATCGGTTTGTATCAGAAAGGCGACTACGCCTTTGATCGGCCGGCCATTGCGATGGTGGGGAGTCGCCGCACCACCTTGTATGGACAAAAGGTGGCCAAGACCCTGGCGTCCGAATTGGCGCGAGCGGGATTCTGTGTCGTCAGCGGCTTGGCCCGGGGCATCGATACGGCCGCGCATGAAGGTGCGGTTGAAGCGGGGGGACCTACCGTGGGAGTTTTGGGCACCGGCTTGGATATTATCTATCCGCCGGCAAATTTGGATGTCTACCGCGCGGTTGAATCCGTGGGCGCCGTCGTCACGGAGTTTCCCTTTGGGCGTCGCGCCGATCGACAGTCGTTTGCTATGCGCAACCGAATCGTGGCGGGCATGTCGGTGGGAGTGGTTGTCATCGAGTCCGACAAGGCGGGTGGCTCGATGATCACGGCCCGATTTGCCGGTGAGCAGGGACGACAGCTCTTTGCGGTGCCCGGCCGCATTGATCAACCCACCAGCGCAGGGTGTCATCAGCTGATTCAAGACGGTGCCAAGCTTACCACCTGCGTGGATGATATTCTGGCCGAATTCAGTTACTTGGAAGGATTGGCGCCGACGCCCATTGCGCAGACCGCTACAAAGGGTGAGGCCGAAGGACCTCCCATGTCACCGATTGAGGCAAAGATCATGGCTGGCTTCGCGGGCGGAGCGCGATTGATTGCTGATGAGTTAGCGGAAATCACCGGAGAACCCATTGCCGAAGTGAACACGGCCCTGATGATGCTGGAACTCCAGCGCCGAATCGCCAAGCAACCCGACGGCCGCTTCGAGGCGGTTTGATCGAGGGTAGTGCCGTGGTTTAGCCGGCACTGAAACGCCGGCTAAAGCACGGCGCTACTTTGCGGAAGCCAGGCTATCCCGGTGGCCACTCAAGCTGGCGTTTACCGAGAAGATGCACGTGGAGGTGGGGGACGCTCTCACCGCCATCCGGGCCGTTGTTGATCACCACCCGGAAGCCGTTGGCCAGCTCGAGCTTCCGGGCGATGTTACGGGCGGTGAGCATGAGATGACCCAAAAGTTCACCATCGTCGTCCGAGGCCTCGGCCAGGCGGGGGAGAGGTTTCTTGGGAATCACCAGGACATGCACCGGCGCTTGCGGCTGAATGTCATGGATGACGATGCACAGGTCGTCCTCGTGCTCGATGTTGGCGGGGATCTCGCGGTCGATGATCTTCTCAAACAGGGTGCTCATGATGGGGGAAGTATTGGGTAGTGAGTAGCGGGTAGCGAGTAGACTCAATCCTCCGTGCTTTTCGAGATGCTCGCTCCTCACTACCCGCTACTCGCTACTACAAAAACAATAAATTCAGGTTCGCCGAGGGGGCGGTGCGGGCGGCGGCGAGTTCCCGGGTGTACTCTAGCGCGTCGGCGTATTCCTGTTTGCGGCGGGGCGTTTTTCGTTTGTCGGCTGGGAGCAAGGCTGGTCGGAGATTGGTGACCAACAGGGTCGATTCGCGAAAGGGAGAGAGTTTCTTCAGACCGGTCATCAACTCGGCCCGGGCAAACAAAGGGGTGGCGGCGGTCAGCGTGTGCGAAGCATCCCAGTGAAAGAATCCATGGCGCGGCAGATGCGCGAAGGATTTGGCCAGGAGCTCGGCGGCGGCCGTGTTGAAGGCCGCGTCATATTTGGCGGCGAATTCCGGATGCTCCGTGGTTTGCGCTTCGAATTCGGACAAACTGAACGTGATGGCCGATTTGATCTGTTCGGCCAAATACAGATCCTGCCCGGTGACGTGGGCGAAGAGCGCGTTGATGAGGTGGAGGCGTTGGAGTTCAACGCGTGATGTTGAGCTCATGCCTAGGGACGATCGAGTGACTCGATCTCTTCAATAAACTCCGACGCATCCCGGAACTGTTTGTAGATGCTCGCGAAGCGCACATAGGCGACCTGGTCGATCCGGGAGAGTCGCTCCATTACCGCATCGCCGATGGCACGGGAGGGGATCTGCGTGTCGAACTGCGCCTCCAAGATATCGATCACGTCCTCGATCAGCATGGCCACCTGTTCATCGTCGATGGGTCGTTTGTGGCAGGCCGCCCGGATCGAGCGGGTGAGTTTTTCACGATCAAACTCTTCGCGACGCTCGTCACGTTTTACGACGATCAAGCCCTCGCGCACCAGCGTCTCCGTGGTGCTGAAACGGTTGCCGCATTCCAAACATTCGCGGCGGCGACGGATCGTGTTCCCTTCCTTACTTATGCGGGAATCGATGACCTTGTCCTCGATGGATGTGCATTTGGGGCAGCGCATGGTGGTGAATTAGAGCTTCAGGAAGTTCTCTAGAATGTTCATGCCGCCATCGGTGGCAATGGATTCGGGATGAAACTGAACGCCCCAGATGGGCTCTGATTTATGCCGGATTCCCATGATCTCGCCCTCGGCGGTTTCGGCGGTGACTTCCAGACAATCCGGCAGGGAATCGCGTTCGATCACCAACGAGTGGTAGCGAGTCGCCGGAAACCCCTGAGGCAGTCCTTTGAAGACGTCAGTGTCACGGTGTTTGATGGGGGAGGTCTTGCCGTGCATTAATCGGTCGGCCCGTACAATTTTGCCGCCGAAGTGTTGACCAATGCTTTGGTGGCCCAGGCACACCCCGAAGAGTGGCACTTTTCCGGCAAAGGCGGCGATCATCTCAAGCGAGATGCCCGCCTCGGTGGGAGAGCAGGGCCCCGGGGAAATCATCACTCGCTCCGGGTGCAGGGCGAGTGCTTCGGCCGGGGAAATCTCGTCATTGCGGAATACACGCTGCTCCACGCCCAGCTGACCGAAGTATTGGACGAGGTTGAAGGTAAACGAGTCGTAGTTGTCGATGACGAGGAGCACGGGACGTAGCGGGGGATTAGCTGGTGGATTGACAGTGGGGTCAAGCGTCCGGGTAGGGTGGGGGCTACATCCATGGCCGACCACTTTGACTTACTGCTAACTGATACGGACACCGCCGCCCGCCGCGGAAGGCTGCGCACCCGCCATGGCGTCGTCGAAACGCCCATTTTCATGCCGGTGGGCACTCAGGGAACGGTCAAAGCGCTGACCCCTCAGCACCTGCACGACATCGGGGCTCAGATCATTCTGGGTAATACCTACCACCTCAATCTGCGTCCGGGTAGTGACTTGGTGCGGGATATGGGGGGACTGCATCAGTTCATGGGTTGGGACAAACCGATCCTGACCGACAGTGGTGGGTTTCAGGTCTTCTCCTTGGCCAAGCTGCGCAAGCTCAAGGAAAACGGTATCGAGTTTCAAAGCCACTTGGACGGTCGCACCTGTTTTTTGGGCCCCAAGGAGGTCATGGAGATCCAATCCAACCTCGGCAGCGACATCGCGATGGTCATCGATGAATGTCCGCCCTGGCCCTGCGAACGCGACGAATGTGCAGCGGCCGTCGCTCGCTCCGAACGCTGGGCCGAACAATGTCGGGACATCGCCGTGGACTCGGGATTCCTCGATCGGGGGCATCACTTGTTCGGCATCGTGCAGGGCTCGACCTTTGACGATCTCCGGCGGGAGGCCGCAGAAGCGCTGGGCGCATTGGACCTGCCCGGCTACGCCGTTGGCGGCGTGAGTGTGGGTGAACCCGAGCCGGAGATGCTCAAACAAGTCGGCGCGACCACTCCGCACATGCCGAAGGACAAACCCCGCTATACCATGGGACTCGGCACCCCGCCGCAGCTGCTCAAGATGATCGCCCTCGGCGTGGATATGTTCGACTGCGTGCTACCTTCGCGAGTCGCCCGCAACGGTTTAGTCTTCACGCCGGACGGTCCGATCAATCTGCGCAACGGACGTTTCCGTTCAGATGAGACACCCATCGTGGAAGGCTTGGCGAACTACACCTGTCAGAACTTCACGCGGGCTTATCTGCGTCACCTCGTGCTGGCCGAGGAGATGCTGGCCGGCACTTTGCTGACGCTGCACAACCTGCACTTCTACCTCGATTTGATGCAGCAAGTGCGGGACCATCTCGGGGCAGGTGACTTTGGCGTTTGGCACCGGGCTTGGATCGAGCGTTACGAAGCGGGGATGACTAGTCGTTCATAAACGGAGATCGCGTGAACCTGAACAAGGCGTGCATCTTTTTCATGAAGTAGTTGGCGCTACTTTCAGTCGCCTCCATCGGCGGACGACTGGCTGCTTCCAAGGCCTGGTTCGTCGCTGCTTGGCGGCGGGCCAGATTGAGGCTAAGGGTGCGCATCACCTCGGGTTCCGCCTTAATCACGGATTCAATTGTTCCACGCCTTATCTCGAACACCCGACTCGGCATGTCGCTGGTGACGGTCGCGGTTCTCTCGGCGCCGGTGAGCAGGGCCATTTCTCCGAAATAGTCGCCGGGATGAAGTCGTGATAGCAGGACCACCTTGCCTTCAACCACTTTGGTCACGCTGAGCTGCCCCTCGACCAAGATGAACATGCTCGTGCTGTTTTCGCGCTCCTGGACCAGGTTCTCGCCTTCGTCGAACCACCGCACTTTCAAGCGTTCGGCCAGCTCGGTGAGTTGGGTGTGATTCAGACCGGCGAGTAGCGGCAACGCGGAAAGAATGGCGATACGGTCTTCGGTATTGTCCATTTCCGCGCGCAATGACCGGACTCGACCCAAGGCCACCTCCTCGCGATCGCTGGCCAGACGCACGCCGGCGAACTGCAGATGCCTTTGCACACTCGCGTTCACCAAATGGATTGTGGTGTCGTAGGACTCGCTGGCCGGGTTGAGCCAAAAACGCACGCGATATTCGACGCCGGAATTGGACATGCGATCGACGATCACGTCGGGTTTTTTATCGCGGGTGGGACCTCCTTTTTGTTCCAGGGTCGTATTCACCGCCTGGAGCAGCAAGGCGACGCCTTGTTCGATAGGGTATTCGGGGGATAGTTTAACCAGAATCTCATAGCGACTGTGCGGGAACGGACGGGAGTGATTTGTCACGACTGAAGTGCCGAAGGTGCTGTTGGGGCAGACAATCAAATTGCCGTCGCGCGTGCGGATACTGGTAGTCCGCCAATTGATCTGGTCCACCCATCCGGTGTAGCTGATGGTCCCGTCGTTGATCGTTACCCAGTCGCCGATTTGGAAGGCGGCTTCCAGATTGGCGCTGAGGCCGGAAAAGGCATCCAGAATAACCGGACGCAGGGCCAGGCCGATGACAATTCCCAGAATTCCGGACAACGCCAACACCCCGGAAAATGCTTGGTTGAAGAGGATGTGTGTGGCCGCCAGCAGTGCGCCGATAAAAAAACAAAGACCGACCACATCGTGTAGGATCCGCGGCACCTGGCGCTGCAGACTGCGTTGAACAAGGCCGTCGATGACAATAGCGGAGGTCAATCGGAACGCCAAAAGAAAGCCGCAAAGAGTGAGGGCAGCTGAGAAAAATTTGCCTATCCAAATCGCCCGAATTCCCTCCGGATCGAGCCCAATTGTATGGATCAGTGATTCGAGATCTGACGAAAGCCAGGAGAGTCCGGCCAATGCGATAGTCGGTAAGGCAATCGCGGAAATGACGGGAATTCTGCTGCCGGCGGCGGATTGGTCGGCCATCGGGTCCTACCAACGGTCTGCGAATCACGACGGTCAAAACCATTCTTCCGCTTCGGGCGCGAATGTGTCCAGCCGGTCAATTCTTCACCTGTCTGTAACAATCTTCCGACGACTGCTTGGCCCCGTAGAAGGTTCAATGGCGGTGGCCTTAATCACTTTCCTCCGTGCCAACCACCTGCAGATCGCCTATTTCGACGTCTCCCTGATAATCTCGGATCAAGCGTCCGGAATCGCGGCCGAAGTAGCTGCCGGCTCTCATCGCCATCTGGTCAATCTTGTCCATGAAGTCGTTGCCCCGGGTGCGAATACTGAACCGGGTTACCCACTCGGGGGCGGGCTTCCGCTTCTTTTTGTTGTTGGTGACCCCATCAAAATCGTAGGCGGTGACGACCACGTAGTAGCGAGGATCCTGCACCTCTTGCAGCAGCGTGTCGTAGCGATCGCTGCCGGCGAATCGGGCAATGTCGTTGTTGCGACTCAGTTCGTCGGTGTAGCCGATGACCTTCGCGGTGTCTTCATCCCGGCGGGCCTGTTCGCGATTCTCCATTTGGATGAGCGAGAGAGCACCATCCAGGGCGGCGTTGGCCTGTTGGATCGCTTGGTTTTGTTCGGCAATCAGGGCCGCTCCCTGCGCCGCGCTTTCGGCGGAACTGGAGTCGACTTGGACTGGCGGCCCAGAGGCATCGTTGAGGGCTCGAAATGCTTCACCAGCGGCACTCACGCCATCAGAAAAATTGTTGGCGTTGAAGGGGTTGGTTCGCCCCCAATGGATCACGACTAATAGGTCGGCCTGATCTTTGTCCTGTGAAAAGTAGTAGTTTTGTTTCGCGAGCTCTTGGGCGATGATGCCGGCGATCTCGGGAAAATCTTCTTTGGTCTGAGTCTGGTCCCAGAGGGTGCCGTCGATGCGTCCCCCGTAGCCGATGGCATAGTATTCCCGCGCGGGGGTGCCGTCATCTTGAATTTGCCGTTCGTAGCTCGGCGCGACTCGCGAATAAATGGCTACCGGCAGGGTGTCCGTCTGGGCGGCCGCTGACGTCGCTACCCAGCCGAGGGTTAGAACTATTCGCAAAAGGGGCATCTTTAGAGGTTAGGCAAAATGTGAGAATCGGCCAGCGAATCGAGGACTATTTGATGATCAGGGAAGGACACAAGGGATCGACTGGTCGACGTATAGCACAAACGAAAACGGCGCCCCGCTCTGGGGCGCCGTGAAACTAATCCAAGGCGGGGTGAACCTTACTTCTCAGCCATGTCCGTCACAGGCATCATCCCCACGGGAGGGTAGCCATTGAGGAGACGAGCGACCGCGGCGGAGGAGCGTTCTTCCTGGCCTTCGCGCTTGGTGTTTGCGCGGGCGGTCATCCAGCCGACCCAGATCATGCTCTTGGAATCCACGTCGTAGACTTCGCCGATCAGGGTGCCTTCATCGTATTGGTCGACGGTCACATTGCTGCCTCCATACATACCGCCATAATAGCCGCGGTAGCCGCGGTTCCAGCCGTAGGCACCGTAGTAAGGCTGAAAGCCCCAATCCGTTACATCGGTCTTGGGCACCATCTTGCCGTGGATCAGCACGGCGATGTCGGCGTCGGTTTTCTCCATGACCTCGGTGTAGCCTTTGGCGGTCATGGAATCGCGCACGGCTTGCTCGATGGTCGGGCCGAGTCGCATCATGATACCGGGATCAGCGCCGGGAATATCCTTGGGCAAAGGCAGGAGCATGAAGGTCTGGGCTTCGGTGAAGCCGGCGGCCGAGTCGAACTCGGTGTTCACCTTGGGTGGCTTGGTAGCACAACCGGTCAGTCCGATGACGAGAGCCGCAAGCGCGGCCAGAGGAACAAGTTTGGTTAATTTCATGGCGAAAAATCTGAATTCTGGAAGATAGCAACCAAGCCGGCAAACGGCCTGTTTGCAACCGGTTAGTGGGTAAACAGACGCCCGCCTTGATCCAAGGTTCCCCGGTTTTGCGGTCTACCGACGGATTATTCTTTTCTCGTGGCTCGACAAATCGACCCGCATTTCCCGATTTTAGGGCCAATGCGTGTCCTTGTTACCGGCGGTGCTGGCTTTTTGGGATCTCACCTGTGCGCTCGATTGATCTCACAGGGGCATGAGGTCGTGTGTCTCGACAATTTCTTCACCGGCCGAAAAGGGAACATCCGGCATTTGTTGGGTAATCCCGATTTCGAGTTGGTGCGTCACGACGTGATCGACCCCTTCAAATTTGAGGTCGACCAGATCTACAATCTGGCCTGCCCGGCCTCGCCTCCGCACTACCAGTTCAACCCCATCAAGACGACCAAGACCTCGGTGATGGGCGCGATCAACTGTCTCGGTTTGGCCAAGCGCGTGCGGGCACGGGTGTTTCAGGCCAGCACGAGTGAGGTCTACGGGGATCCGAGTGTGCACCCGCAGCCGGAATCCTATTGGGGCAACGTCAATACGATCGGTCTTCGTTCCTGCTACGACGAAGGCAAACGTTGCGCCGAGACGCTGTTCTTCGATTACCACCGGGAGAACAACGTGGATATCCGGGTCGTCCGGATTTTTAATACTTACGGACCGCGCATGCATCCAAACGATGGCCGCGTCGTCTCGAATTTTATTGTCCAGGCCCTCAAAGGTCAGGATCTCACCGTCTACGGCGACGGATCCCAGACCCGCTCCTTCTGTTATGTGGACGATTTGATCGAGGGGTTCGATCGTCTGATGAATCAGGACGAGGTGACGGGTCCGATCAATATCGGTAACCCCGGCGAGTTCACCATGCTCGAGCTCGCCGAAGAGACGCTCAAGGTTGTGGGCGGTCCTTCGAAGATCATTCATCAGCCATTGCCGGCCGATGACCCGAAGCAACGTCAGCCTGACATCACGCTCGCGCGCCAGCACCTGAAGTGGGAACCCACCATCGAACTCGCCGAAGGTCTCAAGCGCACCGCGGATTACTTCCGCGCTGAAATCGCCTAAACCGGTGAACCATCCAGCCGTGAATCCTGCCCTTAGTTCATCTTTCTTTGGCGCGATCCGGCTCAGACTTGCCGTGGCTTTGGCTTGCGGGGTGATGGGGGTCGCCGCCCAGGAAACCCCTTCACTTGCGGTGGAGGTTTTCGATCCGGGGTTCTTGGTCGGCGATTCCAGTTACCACGCCGTCACGGAGGCTTCCGACGGTCGGGTTTATTTCTCGATCGGCACCCATCAACCGCTCCACTCCACCCAGCTTTTTCGGTTCGACCCCGAGTCGGAGCAGACCGAGCTCGTGGCCGATTTGAGTGCGGTGGTCGGCATCGATCCGACGCGAGAGGTCCCCCACGGCAAGGTCCATACGCCGCTGATTGAGCACGATGGGGCGCTTTATTTTGCCACCCACACTTCGACCTATGTGGGCACGTTGCCGGATGTGCAGCCCGCGGACGGGCGCACGCCTTATCAAGGCGGACACTTCATGCGGCTGGTGCTGGCCACCGGCGAGGTGGAAGCGGTGGCGGCCTCGGGCCTGCCCAACGAAGGAATCATCACGATGGCGGTCGATCCCGCGAGCGACCTGCTCTACGGGCTCACCTGGCCCAGTGGCATTCTACTCGCTTACGATTTGAACACGGCGCAGATGCACAACTGGGGTGCCGTGCAAGGAAGGGGCGAATGGGGTCAGCTGGGCGAGGATTGGGACTTCATTTGTCGCAGCTTCGGCGTGGATGAGCAGGGGTTGGTCTATGGGTCGACCAATACGGGCCGAATCTGGAAACTCGATCATCGGGCCGATCGTCCGTTGCAGCACTACCAACAATTGGATCTGGATGCCGTTCCCGCCGTGCAGTCCGAGGCGTTCACCATCACCGACGAGGTGCACTTCTTTTGGCGCAACTGGCGCACGATTTCATGGAATCCTGCCACCGAGAGTTTTTGGGGCATCCATGGTGGCAGCTCTCAGTTGTTCGAGTTCTCGCCGGAGCAGGGGACCTTGCGGTCCGTCGCCCGTCTCTTGCCGACGGGAGTCGAAGTCGGCCGGCGTAACCCTTGGCGGACCCAACTGGGTTTCCATATCGGCCCGGACAACACGCTGTATTACCTGGCCCACGGACCGCCTCAGGATGTGCCGGGGCGGCCCCCCGTCCGGGCATCGGTGCATTTGCTGACCTACCAGATCGACTCCGGTCAACTCACGGATCATGGGATTCTCACCTCCGCCGATGGTCGTCGGGTCTTTTTCACCGAAAGTCTGGAAGTCAGTGAGGACGGAGACCTCTACACCGTCGCTTGGGTGGAGACGGTCGATCCAGAGCGCCAACGGGAGGTCCAAACCGCTCGGGGCGCCGTCGCACCGGATGAAACCACGGACATCATTTACGAGATGCAGTT
Organism: uncultured Opitutaceae bacterium; assembly: GCA_937128785.1. Classification (GTDB taxonomy): domain Bacteria; phylum Verrucomicrobiota; class Verrucomicrobiia; order Opitutales; family Opitutaceae; genus Actomonas. The sequence continues at coordinate 13,803 of CAKZMS010000419.1, forward strand.
GGTGCGACTGGGCGTGGATTCCGCCGGTATGGCGCAGGTGCGCGACAGGTTGGCGCAACCCTAGGGCTCGGTTCCCGAGGTTGGCTGTTCGCTAACGGAGGTGTTCTGCCTCTGTTGAGGAAGTAGATGTGTCATTTGCCAAGGGGGTGGCACCGCCTACGCTGGCCGGTTCTTCATGTTCGACTTTCTGCTCAAACGTTTCGCCGGCCGTCATAACCGGAAGTTCCTGGAATCCGTTAAGCCCGTGGTGGCACAGATTAACGAGATCGAAGAGTCGTATCAATCGCTCTCCGAGGACCAATTTAAGGCCAAGACGGCTGAATTCCGCCAGCGGGTCAAAGACGGCGAATCCCTCGACGACATTCTCCCCGAGGCATTTGCGGCGGTCAAAAATGCCGCCCGTCGTCTGGTCGGCACCACCGCGATCGTCAACGAACACGAGCAGACTTGGGACATGGTGCACTTCGATGTGCAGCTCATTGGTGGCCTCGCACTGCACCGCGGCAAGATTTCCGAAATGGCGACGGGTGAGGGTAAGACGCTGGTCGCCACCCTGCCGCTCTATCTCAACGCCTTGACCGGTCGCAATTCCCAGCTCGTCACGGTCAACGACTACCTTGCTCGTCGTGACTCCGAGTGGATGGGGCACCTCTACAAGTATCTCGGACTCACCGTTGGTTGTATCCAGCAACAAATGCGTCCCGATGTGCGTCGGGAGATGTATGGCTGCGACATCACCTACGGCACCGCTTCTGAATTCGGTTTCGACTACCTGCGCGACAACGGCATGGCCACGCGCAAGGAGGATCAGGTTCAACGCGATCACTGGTTCTGTATCGTCGACGAAATTGACTCCATCCTCGTCGACGAAGCCCGCACGCCGTTGATCATTTCCGGTCCTGCTCCCGTCGAGCGCGAGCAGCCGTTCACCAAGCTAAAGCCGACCGTTGAGCGTTTGGTCAACATGCAGAACAAGCTCTGCAACCGGCTTGTCTCCGAGGCTCGGAAGGTTCTCGACCAGGAAGACGCTTCCGAGGACGACCGCCATGATGCCCTGCGCAAACTTCTGCAGGTAAAGATCGGTCAGCCCAACAACAAGCAGCTGCTCCGCGCCAAGGAAAACGCCGACATCAACAAGGCGCTCGACAAACTGGATACCGAGATGAGCTCGGATATGCAGAAGGTCGAAATGTTCCGGCTCAAGGAAGAGCTCTTCTTCGTGATCGACGAAAAGCAACACCAGGCCGACCTCACCGAAATCGGTCGCAAGACGCTGCGCCCCGATGACCCGGATGCGTTTGTGCTGCCTGACCTCGCGCTCGAACACAGCGCCATCGATGGCGACACCTCACTCACTCCTGAACAACGGGAGGAGAAGAAAAACAAGTCTCACGAGGCTTACGCGGCGGTCTCCGAAGAGATCCATTCTATTTCCCAGCTCCTGCGGGCTTACTGCATTTACGAGCGCGACGTCGAATACGTGGTGCAGGAAGGGAAGGTCAACATCGTGGATGAGAACACCGGCCGCGTCATGCCCGGTCGCCGCTGGTCCGACGGACTCCACCAGGCGGTTGAGGCCAAGGAAGGCGTCACCATCGAGCGCGAGACGCGCACCTATGCTTCGGTTACCATTCAGAACTACTTCCGCATGTATGAGAAGCTGGCCGGTATGACCGGCACGGCGGAAACAGAAGCGGCGGAGTTCAACGAAATCTACAGTCTCGGCGTGCAGGTCATCCCGACCAACAAGCCGAACATCCGCATCGATAAGAATGACTCCATTTTCAAAACCCGCCGCGACAAGTTCAACGCGGTGATGAAAGAGATCACCGAAGCCAATAAGCGCGGTCAGCCCGTGCTCGTGGGCACGGTATCCGTCGAGTCATCCGAAGTGCTTTCACGCATGCTCAAGCGCGCGCAGATCACGCACACCGTGCTCAACGCGAAGTTCCACGAGCAGGAGGCGGACATCGTCGCCCGCGCCGGTCAGCGCGGCTCCGTCACCATCGCCACCAACATGGCAGGCCGCGGCACCGACATCAAACTCGGCGAAGGCGTGCGTGAAGCGGGCGGTCTCTATGTGATCGGCACCGAACGGCACGAGTCCCGCCGGATCGACCGCCAGCTGCGGGGCCGTTGCTCGCGTCAGGGTGACCCCGGCACGACCAAGTTTTTCCTCTCTCTTGAGGACAACCTCATGCGCTTGTTCCTTCAGGGGAACATCGCCTCGAAGCTCATGGAAGGCTCCATGCGCGAAGGCGAGGAGCTCGAACATTCCCTGCTCAATCGCTCCATCGAAAGCGCGCAGAAGAAAGTCGAACAACAGAACTTCTCCATTCGAAAACGCCTGCTGCAATACGACGACGTGCTGAACCAACAGCGCGAGGTGATCTACGGTATTCGCAATGCCGCGATCCATTCCGAGCGACCCAAGGACATCATCTTCGAACAAATCGAAGAAGAGATCGTCACGCGGATGGAGGCGGCCGGTGTCGACGATAAAAACGGTCCGGACGAAGCGTCGCTCGAGTCACTGGCCGGCTGGCTCAACTCTCACTTTCCGGTCGGAGTCAAAGTTCCCGACCTCCAGGGCAAGGAGTTTGAAGCCCTGCAGGCTGAGCTTCTCGAGCGCGTCAAAAAAGCCTACTCGGTTAAGGAGTCGGCCGAGGTTCCGGAGGCGCTTGGGGCCCTCGAGCGCTACGTTGTGATCAACTCGATCGACCGGCACTGGCAGGAGCATCTCACCGAGATGGAAGAACTCCGTCGGGCCATCGGTTTGCGCAGCTACGGCCAGAAGGATCCGCTCGTCGAATACAAGGGCGAGGCCTTCAAGTATTTCGAAGAGCTCATGAACAACGTGCGGTTGCAGATCTGCACTGGCTTGTTCCGCAGCGCTTCCAACATTCAATCCTTCGAAAACATGCTGGCGATGCTCAGCCGCGGCGCGAAGACCCAGGGGCCGGAAAATGCGCCGGCTCCCGCCGCCGCCGGCGGACCGTCGATTCGCACCACCCAGACGGGTGGGGCTTCCGCCGGAAGCCCCGGTGGCAGCAACATCAAATAGCCCATGCCCAAGCCCCAGCCGGTAAAGGCCAGGCCCAAGGGAGGCCGCAATGAGCCCGGTCCCTGCGGCAGTGGTAAAAAGTTCAAGCAGTGTCACGGCAAGTAGGGTTCGTCCCGCCGGCAGTCGAAATACTCGGGTGCGTCTTCCTGTTTTCCTGAGTCCACCATTCCCCTTATCTGTTGAGCTCCGCGACTGAAGACTCCCTGCCTCCGTTTCCGGATTACGACAATCCGACGCTGCCATTCTGGGAACAGCACGGAAGCTGGCTTGCGCCGTTGGCGGTGTTCCTAGGCACGATTCTGCTGACAGTTGTCGCCTATCCGCCGATGGATGCGCCCGAAGCGGCCTACGTATTCGCCGTGCCCGCGCTCCTCTGGGCCTACCGGAGTCCCTCGTTCAAGGTCTTCGCTTCGGTTACGCTGGGATCTCAAGTCGTCGCGTGGTCGATTCTCCTGTTCTGGCTCCATCACGCCACCTGGCCGGGCTACGTGCTCCTGGCACCCATCACCGGACTGTGGGTGGGGAGTTGGTTCATTCTGGCTTACTGGATGATGCCACGGATTCTGGGCCTACCCACCATCAACCGCCTGTTTGGCGTGGCGGCGCTCGCGGCCGCATGGGTGTTGATCGAATGGACGCGCACGTGGCTGCTGACCGGATTTCCGTGGTTGCCGTTGGCGGCCAGCCAGTGGGAGCGCTCCGCTGTGCTTCAGGTCGCATCCTACACCGGGGCGGGGGGCGTTTCCTTTTTCCTGATGCTCGCCCATCTCGGTTTTGCGGCCTACGGGCACCGCCTCTTTTTCGTGCCGGAGCTCCAGGGACTGAGAAAACGCAGCCAGGCGTTCATGCTCGGCGTGTTCGGCTTGTTGGTCTGCCTGAGCATTCACGTGCAGGAGTCGGTCAATCGTTCCTACTTCAACGTGCCCGTCGGTCGCTTCGGGTTTGTGCAGCCCAACGTTCCTCAAGAAGTGAAGTGGGATCCTTCCCGCGGTCCGGACATCGTGCGCACGCTGCAACAATCCACCGCCACCGCGGCGCAGCGAAATCCTGATCTCATCCTTTGGCCGGAGGCGGTCACGCCGTGGGTCATTACGGGAGGCAATGATCCGGCGGTGCGCGATTTTGTCGAATATACTGCCGCCCAGGCCGGCACGCCGCTGCTGGTTGGATCGATCGGTATTGAAGACTCGAATACCACGGGAGGTGACCCCCGCTGGATCAACGGCGTATTCAAAATCGACCCCAACACCGGGTTGGAGGAGGCCTACTACGTGAAACGGCACCTTGTGCCATTCGGTGAATACGTGCCGCTGCGTGCGCTCCTGGGTTGGTTGGAAAAGGTGGTGCCGGTGGGCGGTGATTTCATGCCAGGTGATTCCGCCGAGCCTATCTGGGTGGAAACGCGCCATGCCGTTTTGGCCGTCAGCCCGCTCATTTGTTATGAGGATACCTACCCGCAATTGGCGCGGGAGAGTGTGCGCGCCGGGAATGATATTTTTGTGGTCCAAACCAACAACGGCTGGTTCGGCGAGGGCGGTGCGGCCGAACAACACGCCGCGCACAGTGTCCTACGCGCGGTTGAGACGCGACGGCCGGTGCTGCGGGTGGGCAACGCCGGGTGGAGCGGATGGATCGACGAATTCGGCGCGACTCGGGCGGTCCTGCAAAAGGTCGCCCGCCGCACCCCTGACGGAGTCGTGCGCAATTTTGTTTCGACCAAACCCACCGAAGAAAATGGCTCGATCTATTTCCGGGGCGCGGCCGTGGTTGATGTCACGCGCGACAACCGCTGGATCGGACAGGAAAGCTTCTACGTGCGCCACGGTGACTGGTTTCTCTACGTGTGTTTGGCTCTGACGGTCGGGGGTTATTACCTGATCCGCTCTCGTCATCCGACGGCGCGGAAGCCGGCCGCGAAGGAGTTTGTGGCTGAGAGGCACCGCACCGAGGTCAGCGACCTTGGTGCGGTGGAGTATCCCCGTCGGCCCGTTCAGGATTCCGCCGTGACGCGCTTCAAGCCGGCGATGGCTTCGCCGTGGTCCGGCCTCAATTCGAGAGCAGCCTCGAAGTGTTCAGCGGCCTTGGCATTGTCACCCCGCTTCTCGGCGACGAGGGCGAGTTCGACGTGTCCGAGGAAGGGAACGCGGACCATCACTTCGTCGGCAAATTTTTCCGCTTTATCGGCGCTGCCGCCGGCGATGGGTGGGGCGTTCAGATAGTAGCGGCACTGGCCGATCCAGCCAACGATATGATTGGGGTCGATTTCCACCGAGCGCTCGTAGGCTTTGAGCATTTTGCCGGCGATCATACCCTTGGCCATGAAGTTGACCTCATTGATCCGCACCGCGAGAGCGTTGGCGTAGTCGGTCTGTAACTGCGCGTCGTCCGGGCTGGTAGCGAGGGCTTGTTCGTAGAGTTTGACGGCGGTTTTGGAGTCCTGGGCTGCGAGCGCTTCCTTGGCCTGCGCGACGAGTTGTTCGGACGAAACCGCTTCATCAGCGGCTTGGGCGATATAGGTGATGCCGCCAATCAGAGCGACAATCAGGGCGAATTTGATGATACATTTCATAATGATAATGAGTAGTTTATACGATAGTTTAACCAATATGGTTAAACTATTGCGGGTTAGGAGGCTTGTAGGATTGAACTGGGAGAGATGCGGTTGGCGCGGCGGGCGAGGGGGAGTGCGGTGAGGGTGGTGACGAAGGCGATCAGTCCGAACAGCACGAGGTAGGTGATGGGATCGGCTGGACCGATGCCGAAGAGGCGTCCGCGGAGCAGGAACGTGGTTGGCAGAGCGAAGGCCGCCCCGATGCCCAGTCCAATACCGGTAAGTCGGATGGCGCGGCCAAGGATGAGGTTGCGAATCGATTTCGGACTGGCGCCCAGCGCGATGCGCACGCCGATCTCGCGGGTGCGTTGCTCAAGGGAGAAGCGAAGGCTGGCGTGGAGGCCGAACGCGGAGAGGCCGAGGGCCAAGGTGGCGAAGCCCATAAACAGATAGGTGTAGAGGCGGGACTGGGTGGAGGCTTGGGCGATATTTTCGCTCAAGGCGGTGGGAGCCACGGGAAGGGTGTGATCATGAGCGCGGAGCGCCGCGGCGACGGCTGGTGCCGCAGTGGGTTGATCGAGGCGAATCAGGAGCGTGGTGAAGAACCAGGGCATCTGGCGGTGCGGCACATAGATTTGGGGGGAAGGGGGTTCGGACAACTGGGTCTGTTTGGTATCGGCCACGATGCCGACGATCTCGCGATACTCTCCGCCCATCCACGGAAGGAACATCACGCGTTGGCCGATGGCGTTTTCGTTGGGAAACATGCGGCGGGCATAAGTCTCGTTGACGATCGCGACGGGCGCACCGTCGGCGTTGTCGAATTCGGTGAAGGTGCGCCCCGCGTGGATCTGGATCTGCAGGGTGTTGAAGAACTGTTCGCTGACGGGAGCATAGACCGCCTCGACCGCATTGGTGGAATCAGTCGAGGTGCCTTGGCGCCAGCTCGGATAGCTGAGCGTGATGCCATTGAGCGGAGCGCTGGCGTTGATGGAGGCGGACGAAACCCCCGGCACCTGCTCGATGACATCGATCATGTCTTCGTAGTAGCGAATCAACTCGTCGTTGGTTTCGTAGCGGGTCATCGGTGGCGAGAGGCGCAAGGTCATCACGTCCTCGTGATTGAACCCGGGTGGCACCTGATTGAGTCGCACGAGGCTCTGCATCAGCAACATGGCCGCGGCGAGGACGGTGACGGTCAGCGCGACCTGTCCGGAGACCAAAGGAGATTGCCAACGGGCGATGCCTCCGCCGGTCGCGCCCCGTTGGGCGCCGTCCTTCAGCCACTCGTTCACATTGGCGCGAGCCAGATGCCAGGCGGGCAAGGCCGAACACAGGAGCGCGCAGAGCAGGGCGGCGCCGGCGCCGACGGCGAGGGCGGGTCCGCTGAGGGCGACTTCATGGGCCCGGGGCAGGAGCACCGGTGGAATGCTGTTGGCGATGACGGGTAAAGTCGCAGCCGCGATGATCGCGCCGAGGGCGGCACCGAGCCCGGCCAGCATGACACCTTCGGCGACCACCACCCGGGCCAGGCGACCCGGGGTGGCCCCCAGCGCGA
>CAKZMS010000420.1 GCA_937128785.1 uncultured Opitutaceae bacterium
CCCCGTCCCGCTGCTTGTCACGAGATCTTGAATTGCGGTTTGTCCGGGAAGGGTCAGAGGCAACAGCCCCAGAATGCCTCCGATCACGCCCGCCCGTTTGGGCGGGAGCATTTTTGCAACAGGTATTGGGTCGTATCTTGGTTCTAGATCCACTTCGCGTTATGTTGCGAAGATTTTACAGCATCAGGAGATTTTTGTCATCCGTAGTAATACTTAAGATACTAGTTTATAAGTAATTAGGTATGATTGGATCTAGTTGTAGGCCTAGTCGGGCCTATTCTCAAGGAGGGTATATGCTTTCCTGAAATCATCCTGCATTTAATGCGATGTTTCCACCGTCGCTCCGCGGGGCTGACCGAGGTTGGCCAAAAGATCGCTGAACCATGGGGTGGTAGGATCGAAGGGTTTGCCGCCCTTGATCCGAGGAAATTCGATGGCGCGCAGGACGTCGTTTTGGTCCTCGTCGTGGCCAATCACCCCGCTTTCCCGGCGCAGGGCACAATCAACGGCGAGATCGACGCATTGTTTGATGAGATCGAGATCCTGTTGGTTGGCGGGAGCGGCACGGGAGAAGTATCCGCTCTTTTGCACCAACACTTTTTCGGCCCCGATCATCTCGGCGAATTGTCCACCAAACCATTTCCCGGGATTTACGGCATCCAATTTCACATGGCCGAACGCATCGCGGGGCACTTCCTGTCCCTTTGATTCCATTTCGGCCACGATGGCGTCGACGCCGGCACCCTCACTGATGAAGAGATTGATGTTGTCGGTTTGGTCCATCAGCGCCCGCAATCGCGTGGCTTCGGCTTCCAAATTGATTGCCATCTCGGGAATGAAGATGCCGTGGATGGAAAGGTTGTCAGGGGAGAGGCCGAGTCCGGGCACATAGTCATCGGCTTCGATGAGCTTCTGGTAGGCGTCGGCGGTAGCCGCGGTCAGCCAACCGCAGTTGCGCCCCATCACTTCATGAATGATGAGCATGCGAGGGTTCGCGTTGTGCTCGGCGACGACATTGCGGAAGTAGCGGGCGCCTTGCTCGGCGGCGGTCCAGGCGCCCAGCGATTGGCGAATGGGGAAGACGTCGTTGTCGATGGTCTTGGGGAGTCCGATGACGGTCAGGCCGTAGTTGTTGTCCGCCAGATAGGCCGCCAAGTCCGCGGCGGCGGTGTTGGTATCGTCTCCACCGATGGTGTGGAGCACATCGACGCCGTCCTTGATGAGTTGTTCGGCGGCGACCTTTTGAGGGTCTTCACCCGGTTTGACCAAACCCCGCTTTTCGCAATCGGCCACGTTGGTGAGCTTGACGCGGCTGTTGCCGATCGGACTGCCGCCGTGGCGATGGAGCACTGAGGCGGCTTCCCGCTCCGCGGGACCAACCGGGTAGCTTTCGCCCAGGAGGAGGCCCTTGTAGCCACCCCGATAGGCGATAATTTCGATCTCTGGTGCTACTGCGCTGTAGCGTTCGATCAGGCCGCCGACGGCGGAGCTGAGACAGGGGGCGAGGCCGCCGGCAGTCAGCAGGGCGACTTTGCGAGGAGCAGGAGTGTCAGTCATGGCTTGCTAGGTAGGGTGCGCGGTGGAGGCGGAGGACGGACTGCAGCAGATCCTGAGCGAAAGGGCGAGAACGGGCGCGGTCCGATCAGGCGTTTAGCCAATGATCGAGACACTTGCGCAAGGCCTCCTTGCGCAGGGGCTTCGGCAGCACCGCGGAAAATCCGGTCGAAAGGTAACGATCCTTCTCCTCTGCCATGATGCTGGCGGTGACGGCGACGATGGGCAGGTGTCGGGTCTTGGGATTTTCCCGAAGGCGCTTTGTGGCCTCGATGCCGTCCATGACCGGCATTTGCACATCCATCAGGATGAGATCCCAATCCTCGGACTCCGCCTTTTCCACGGCCTGTCTGCCGTCGCTCACCGCTACAGTCTCGTGACCGAGTAGTTTGATCATCTTTTTGAAGACGGCGTGATTCACCCGATCATCATCGGCCACCAGGATGCGGGCCGGCTGGTCGGTCGCGGTTCTACGCTGATGGTCTTGGGCGGGTTCCGTTTCAGGCTTGGAGGGGGCTTCGGACGGTTCCAAATCGACGACAAACGAAAATTCAGACCCCACGTCGGGGGTGCTTTTGACGGAAATATCGCCGCCCATAGCTCGAACCAAGTGGCGGGAAATCGACAGGCCCAAGCCGCTGCCTCCAAATTTGCGGGTGGTGGAACTGTCGGCCTGACTAAACTTTTCAAAGAGTCGGGAGACGGTTTCTGCGTCCATGCCGATGCCCGTATCGGTGATCGCGATGCCCAAACCTCGCAGCTTCGGGTTGATCGAGGGTTCCAGGGTGATCTTGATCACCACTTCGCCTTCATGGGTGAACTTGATGGCGTTGCCGACGAGGTTGAGCACGCATTGGCGCAGCCGGAGGGGATCTCCCATGAGGTAGCTGGGCACGTCGTCACCAATCTCGGATTTTAGCGCGATGCCTTTCGTATTGGCGGCGGGGCCGAGTAGGGCGGTGATTTCATCGGCAATAGTCTTGGGGGCGAAGGAGGTGTGCTCGAACTTGAGCTTGCCGCTCTCGATTTTCGAGAGGTCCAGAATGTCATTGAGCAGGCGCAGCAGCAACTCCGCGGAGTTGCCAGCAGTCTGAACCTGCTCTCGCTGCTCGGTGGAAAGGGAAGTGTTTTTCAACACGTCGAGCATGCCGATCACCCCGTTCATGGGTGTGCGGATCTCGTGGCTCATCACGGCGAGGAAATCGCTCTTGGCGCGATTGGCCGCCTCGGCCTTCTCCTTGGAGTCTTGGAGCGTTTCCACGAGATCCTCATTTTGATAAATCAAACGGTAAAGGCGCTGCAGGTCACCGTGATGCTCGCGGGCAGTGTTGATGAGGAAAAGGGCGTAAAGCACGCTACAGATGATGAGGGTGCCGCTCCCGGTTTGCTCGTAGGTGGAGAATCGGGCGACCGTGGGGCCCAGAGAGCAGAGGGCGTAGAGGATAAATGCCGCGCGCACGGAAGAGAGCGATCGAGCGGCGCCGGCGTTAAGGCCGGCTACCGCCAGCACGCCGAGCACCCGAGGGAGCAGTTCCATCGAGTCCAAGAACATCCAACCGGCCGCGCCCCAACACGCGGCGGACGCACTTGAACCGATGATAAAAAAGGTGCGCCAGCGGGGTAATTCGCGATGATCGGGATCGGCTTTCTTCTGGGCAGTCTGGAGTGCCACTCGTCCGGCGGTGACCAAAAATACCACCGTCAGCCACGTGAGTAGCTTCGAATGAGGAAAGTAGTCCCAAATTCCGTAGGCAAACAACGCCGAGAGGACGAAGTTGGAGAAAAGTCCGAATCCCGCCGATCGATAAAGCAGACGGGTAAGTTCAGCTTCTGTCCGCGTATGAATGCGCGGATGCCGGTGGGGCTCAGAGGCTTGCCGAGAATCAGACACTCCCCTAGGACGACACGGTGGAGAAGGGTCAGCAAGGCGATTTCACCTGTGGCTGAACCATGGCTGGCATCCTTCCTGCTGAACTGGAAGTATGCATCTTTCTCATCACAGCGAAGCCGGAATCGGTGTTAGCCCGCGGGTCGGAAGGGATTACCGTGAGGATTGAATCACCAAGAGAATTTGAGCGCTTGGGCGCCTTAAGGATCTACGGATTGCAGAAGGTATACGAACTGGATGCGGGTCCGGAAACTCCGGATAGTTTTGCCGATACCAGCGTCGTGCGCGCGGTGCCCACTGAGGCGCTCCATGCGATCGAAAACGAGATGGCGATCGTGGTGCCCGTGCGCAATGAACGACTTAAATTGATCGAAGGTGTGTTGGTGGGTATTCCACATCCCTGTTTGGTCATCGTGGTGACCAACAGTCCGCGGGAACCGATCGACAAATTTTACCTCGAACAGGAGGCGATCACCAACTTCGCGCGCTTTACCCAAAAGAAGATCATGGTGGTGC
>CAKZMS010000421.1 GCA_937128785.1 uncultured Opitutaceae bacterium
TAACGGACTCCGAAATCGCCCACGCCGTGTCCGCCAGCCCCTTCGGGCCGTGGGAGTTTCGCGACGTCACCCTCCCCCCGCGCGGCGAGGAATTCTGGGATGGCATGTGCACGCACAACCCCACCGTGCACAAATTCGGCGACAAGTATTACCTCTATTACATGGGGAACCACGGCGATGGGAAACAGGTCGGCTATCCCGGCAAGCAGGACCTCAATTGGATCCACCGCAACAACCAGCGCATCGGCGTCGCGGTCGCCGATTCACCCGACGGTCCCTGGCAACGGTTTGATGAGCCTCTCATCGACATCACGCACGGTGACGACGACGCCATCGATGCGCTGATGACGTCCAACCCTTCCATCACGCAGCGGCCAGACGGCGGATTTCTTATGGTCTACAAAGTGGTCGGGAAACAACACCCTCTCCCCAACGGGGGCCCCGTATTGCACGCCATCGCTGCCTCGGACAGCCCGACCGGCCCGTTCGTCCAACATCCCGAACCGACGTTTGTGGTGCCCGGCGACCCCTTCCCGGCGGAGGATCCGTATATCTGGCATCAGGATGGCCAATACCGCGCGATCGTAAAACACATCGACAAGGTGAAGAACCCCACCACCGGCAAGGTGGATCGAATCTTCTCCCTGGTGCAATTCGAGTCAGCCGATGGGTATGACTGGAAGCCCGCCAAACACCACGAGGTGTCGGACCGCACCATCACCTGGGAGGACGGCACCACCCAAAAACTGGACCACCTTGAACGTCCGCAGGTGCTGTTCGAGGACGGTCAGCCCATCGCGTTGATCTGTGCCGCAGATGTCTACGACGAGAACAACGTGCGCCGTTCGTTCAACGTCCAGATTCCGATGACCTTCGAGTGAGAGGATGTTCGGATCGAACCGACCACCTCACTCGGCCCCATGGGCGGCTGCCCGCACATCCAGGGATGACTCATGGGTGTCCACAATGTCGCTTCCCATCCATATGATGGTATGGACCACATAAAGATGAGGTTTTTCGGGGGTGCCCATTTGAGGGTTTCTCAGATTGAGCCATTGCTCGGTGCTACCCTGGCCCATCGCGTCAACCTTGAGGCCTGACTCCTCCCGTGAGACTTCCTTGCCCTGGGCATCCTTAAGCACGGTTTCGACAAAGAGTTCCTTCGCGTGCTTCGACTCATTACCGATCGTGGTTTCCACCACTACCGTGGCACGCCGATCGTCGAAGAAGGGTATCTTGATTTGAGGATCATCCGCCACGTGGACCGCTCCCGCCGACTCCGCACTCAGCAACGTGCCCGCCCCGAGGAGACATAGAGCACTGAGAGAGATGAAGATGCGGCGAAAAACGGTGGGGGTTAATTTCATGACTTCAGTCAGCCTGAAATCCACCCATCTAAAATCAACCCGAGCCGGTTCCAAATTAGGTCAAACGTGGACCAAAACATGTCACCAGCGGAAAACCGCAAATAATCGCAATTTGTTCTGAGCGACGGTCGGACGGTGGCTGCCGCCCCAACAAACATTTCCTGCTTACTTGTGTTTATCCTGTCCGGCCCTGCCCCGACAAGGTCCTCGCCAGACGAGGCGATTCTTCCAGATTGAGAGTGAACTGTTTAACTGCGGACTCCGTTTAGCCGGGGTATAACTCCGCGATCATTTTCCCATGCGTGCCCCACCCGAATTTTCTTTCCCCCTGCATTTCCGCGGACTCATCCACACCCTTGTTCTCGTCTTGGCGCTACCGGCGGTCACCCAGGCAAATCGCCCCAACCTCATTTTCATTCTCACCGACGACCAACGCTACGATACCCTCGGAGTCACGGGAGATGAGTTTGTGGAGACGCCGCACCTGGACCAACTCGCCACCGACGGCGTGCTCTTCGCCAATGCCTCGGTTAACAGTGCCATCTGCACCCCCAGTCGGGCCTCCTACTTTCTCGGCCAATACGAACGTCGCCACGGCATCAATTTCAACTCCGGCACCGCCATGGCCCCGGAGGCCTGGGCCAACAGCTATCCGGTCAAACTGCGCGAAGCCGGCTACTTCACCGGCTACGTCGGCAAAAACCATGTGCCCATCGGCGCAGAGGCCTATGATACCGGGATCATCAATCAGAGTATCGACTACTGGTATGCCGGCCACGGTCACCTCGCATTCTATCCCAAGAAACGACACGAAATCTTTCGCCACGCGGAAGCCGACACCCAAATCGAAGTCGTCAACGAGGGCGTGCAAAGCTTTCTGAATTCGCCCGAGGGCTTCATCACCGGAGCCGAGTCCTTTCTTGATGCCCGGCCCGCCGACCAGCCGTTTGCGCTCTCCATCGCGCTCAATCTACCTCACGGCGCCGGGGTTCGCTCGATGGAAATGCGTCCCACCGATCCGGAACTCTATCGGACGGCCTACCGCGAGCGCTTGGACCAGATCGTGCTCCCCGCCACCTACGTCGCCCGGGATCAGATCCAGACGCCCAAGCTCCCCCCGGACGTGCTGTACGCGGAGTTTCGCCAAACGAACTACAATAACGTCGATACGCCCGAAGCCGTCCGCGAATTGATCCTCCGCGAAACCCAGACCATCACTGGTATCGACCAGTTTGTCGGGGCCATCCGCGGGACCCTCGATCGTATCGGCGAGGCCGACAATACCATCATCATCTTCACCTCCGACCACGGCTTGATGCACGGAGAGTTCGGTCTCGGCGGCAAGGCCCTCAACTACGAAACCTGCCTGCGCGTGCCGTTGATCATTTACGATCCTCGCCAACCCGCCGAGCAACGGGGTCGCCGCTCGGTGGCCCTCACAGAATCAGTCGATATCGCGCCCACCCTGCTTGACTACGCCCAAGCCGAAGATCCCGGAACCATGCAAGGCCTGAGCCTGCGCCCCTTGGTCGAAGGTCGGGCAACCGACCTGCGTGATGCCAGTTTAGCAGAAAACATGAGGTCCACCTATTTTGGCAATCCCCGCATCGAAAGTGTGCGCACCAAAGAGTGGAAATATATCCGCTACTTCAAAAACGACCGGAGCCTGTTTGCCACTGTCACCAAAGAGACCCTCTACCGGGTCTCGCCGCTGCAAGTTGATGCCTACGCCGATTGGCTGACTTCCTCCATCCACGGTGAGCGACCTGTATACGAAGAACTGTTCCACCTCGCGTCCGATCCCCGCGAAACCACCAACCTCGCCGGACGCCCCGCCTACACCGCCAAACTGAACGAACTCCGCGCCGAGTGCCAACGTCGCGTCACTCTGGCCAAAGGCGATCTCGACACGCCACCCGCCACCATTCGGGTCGTCGGTATCAAAGAAGGCACTACGAAGAAAAAGGAGTCCTGCCTGACTAACTCCTACGCGTTGGGATTGTCTGAAAGCATGATGGAATAGCGTCGCGTGTCTTCGCGACGGGTACACCCGCGGCGTTCCCAAAAAGCTCCGCCTTCAACATTTTCAGTCAGCACTTCCAAGTGGGCTTTGTTGATGCCCACCTGCTGCAACGCCGCCAAACATCGGGCGACCAATTCCTGAGCGATCCCCTGCCGGCGATGCGCTGCGTCCACCGCCACATGCTGCACGTAGCCGCGACGGCCGGCATGACCACTGAGTGCCGACCCCACAATCTCGCCGTCCCCCTCGGCCAGAAAACTCAACCCGGGATTCCGCTCCAGATAGCGATTAATCGCTTCGCGTGAGTCGGCCTCCCGCACCCCCACGCCCACGACACCCCATACGTTCGGTCCCGCGCCTCGCCTGCAGTAGATCTCGCCCCGCCCCCCCCCCCC
>CAKZMS010000422.1 GCA_937128785.1 uncultured Opitutaceae bacterium
TGGTGCGACCGATGCCGGTATCCATGAACAATTTCTGGATATCCTTCAGGCGGCAGGACTGCCCGTTGAAGAAATACTCGCTGCCCTCGTCGCGCTGGACGCGGCGCATGATCTCGATCTCGTGAAATTCACTGCCCAGTTGCTGTTCACACTCGGTCAACAGCAGGGAAACCTCGCAGAGCTGGGAGGGCTTGCGGGAGTCGGTGCCCTCGAAGATGACGTCCTGCATCTTCCCGCCGCGCAGGGCTTTGGCACTCTGCTCCCCCAATACCCAACGAATGCCGTCGGCGATGTTTGACTTGCCGCAACCATTGGGACCGACGATGGCGGTTACGCCGGGTTCGAAGCGTAGCGTGGTAGGATCGGCAAAGGATTTGAAGCCGTGTAACTTGAGGGCCTTGAGATACATGCAGGAAGCGGAAACCGTCGATTGAAGAGGCGTCATTCCCTCCGGCAATGGGAAAACCCGCCTCGCCGCATTTTATCTGCCCACCGGCCCCAGTGGGATCGGGAGGGTCATTTGTGGTCCCAGGGAAATCTCACCTCCACCTTGGGCTGCTTCCAGGTTTCGAAGACCTCGAACATCTTGCCTGGGTTTAAGATACCCTTCGGATCGAGCGCCCGCTTGATGGCCTGCATCGCGCCGATCTCAGCCTCGCTGTGCTGCAGACGCAGAAACGGGGTCTTGGCCAAACCGATTCCATGTTCGCCGCTGATCGCCCCCCCGAGTTCCACCACCTTGGTCATCAGCTCGAGCACCGCTGTCTCGGCGCGGCGGCACTCATCGGGATCCGCCTTATGATACATGATGTTCACGTGTAGATTGCCGTCGCCCAAATGCCCGAAGGTGGGGATGGCGAGACCCGAGGACTTGCGCAGACGATCGAGGAATCGGGCAAATTTTTCGTAGGTCGACAGCGGCACGGTGACGTCTTCGTTTAACTTGGCGTCACCCATCTCGAACATCGCTCCCGAGCACTTGCGGCGCACGGCCCAAAGCGATTCGGCTTCGCGTCGATTTCGGGCGGCCCGGTGGGCGGTGGCGTGTTCCCGGGCCCACGCCAATACCGAACGCTGCTGGGCTTTCACTTCTGGCGCACTGCCCGCAAACTCCAGCAACATCACCGGGCGACCGGGTTGTCCTTGGAAGATCGTGGTCTGCATGGCGCTCTCCGCACAGCTGACGCTGTAGCGATCGAGAAACTCACAAATGGCCGGCTGTATCCGCCGACCAAACAAAGCCCGGGCGGCTCGGAACGCCGCCAAC
>CAKZMS010000423.1 GCA_937128785.1 uncultured Opitutaceae bacterium
TCGACTCACCGGGATCCATTCGATTTGGCGTGCCCCTCGGCACCCCTCCCCACTTTTTCGCCCGCCAACTTCAGCAGGCCAAGGAAGGCGTCGAATTCAACATCGTGCAGTCCATGGGTGGCCAGAAACGCTATGCGTTCCTGATGGGCGGACATATCGACGTGACCATTTTTTCCCTGGCCGAGACCCTCGGTTTCCGCGCACCGGACGGCACCCCGGCGGAGGAACAAATCCGACCTCTGGGCGTGCTGAACGCGGAACGCCATCCGGCCTTGCCGGAAGTGCCCACCGCCATCGAGTCCGGTTTGAACACGACCGCCGCCAACGCCCTTTACTGGTGGGCCCCCAAGGGAACCCCCCGCGACCGCGTGGCGTTGTTGGCTGATGCCATCGAACAGGCCATGAAGAGTGAGGTGCTGCTCGACGAAATGGCCGCCCTTTCCATCGATCCTCTTTTCCGACGCGGCGAGGAACTGGAGAACTGGATCGAAACCAAGGAGAACATCATGCGGGCGGTGGCTTTCGAAGCCGACAACTCATTGCCGGGCTTCGCCCGCTACCTCATCGCCCTGCTGATCATCCTCGCCGGCGCAATCTGGTTTTCCGAGCGTAACGAAAAACGAGGCTCAAGTCAGTTCCTGACCAAAGCGGATCGGCAAAAGGCCGTAGTCGGCGCAATGATCCTGATGGTCTATGCCGCGTTATTGGCCTGGACACCACTGGCGTTCGCCGTGGCCACCGCCGGCATGGTAGTGGGCATGGGGGGGACCATGGCAGGATGGATTTTACCCCGTGCCGCCACGCTGCTCGCCCTCGGCACGTTCCTCGGCTGCGGTATTGAAACCATCTTCCGCAGCTGGTTGCAACTGGGGCTGCCCTAGCCAAATCCTCGCAGAAGGGGTCAAACGCTTAATATCAACATTGATGTTGATATTAAGCGTTTGACCCCTTTTCAGAAGTTCCGGCCTTGCTTTGCCCTGCTGGGACCGGCACGTTCTGCCTTTTCGCACTCGGCAAAGCCGTCTCCGGACATGAATCAGAACATCCGCAACATCGCCATCATCGCCCACGTTGACCACGGGAAGACCACCCTCGTCGACACCCTCCTCCAGCAAGGGGGAGCCTTCCGCGCCAACCAACAGGTTGACGAGCGCGCCATGGACTCGATGGACCTCGAGAAGGAAAAGGGCATCACCATCAAGGCCAAAAACACCTCGGTGCACTGGGGCGACAAGATCATCAACATCGTCGACACCCCGGGCCACGCCGATTTCGGCGGCGAAGTGGAACGCGCGCTGCGCATGGTCGATGGCGTGCTGCTGCTCGTCGATGCCTATGACGGTCCGCAGGCTCAAACTCGTTTTGTGCTGCGCAAAGCCCTCTCCCTCGGTCTGAAGGTCATCATTGTCATCAACAAGATCGACCGCGAAAACGCCGATCCCAAGGGCATGTATGAGAAGGTGCTCGAACTCCTCCTCGAACTCAACGCCACCGAGGAACAATTCGACGCCCCCGTTGCCTACGGCAGTGGCCGCGATGGCTACATGGTCCGAGACCTCAATGATGAGCACACGGATCTCACTCCCCTGTTTGAGGCTATTCTTGAGCACGTGCCGCCTCCGTTTGCGCGGCCGAATCAACCCTTTCACATGCTGGTTTCCAACGTGGACTGGAGTGACTACGTCGGTCGTATCGCCATCGGCAAGATCCTGGGCGGCGAAGTTAAGATCGGCGACACCGTGCACGTGATTCCTCACGGCAGCGAAAAGCGCCAACGCGGTAAAATCACCAAGGTCTTCGAATACTCCGGCCTCGGCACCCAAGAAACTTCCAATGCCGTGGCGGGCAACATTGTCGGCCTTTCCGGCTTCGAAGAAATTGATATTGGCGACACCCTGACCGCGGATCCCGAGGGTCATGCCCTCCCCTTCACGGAGGTTGATCCGCCCACGCTGGAAATGCAGCTCGCCGTCAATGATGGCCCGTTGGTCGGCCAGGACGGCAAGTTCGTTACGTCCCGTCAACTGAGGGAACGCCTCTACCGGGAAGTGAAGACCAATATTTCCATTTCCGTGGAAGACGCCGATGTCGGCGGCGCCTTCAACGTGAAGGCCCGCGGCGCCATGCAAATCGCGGTGTTGGTCGAGACCATGAGACGGGAAGGATTCGAGCTACTCGTCTCCCGCCCCACCGTGATCACCAAGGAGGTCGACGGTCAGGTGCAGGAGCCCTACGAGACCGTCTGGATCGAAGTTCCCGATGAAAACGTCGGGGCGATCATGCAGAATCTGGCCAACCGCAAGGGCCAGATGACCAACATGGAGAAGATGAACACCACGACGATGATCGAGGCTACGATCACGACGCGTGGTTTGATCGGCATGGAAGTCGATCTCGTGAATGCGACCAGCGGCCACGGCATCATGTCGCATCTCTTCAAAGAATACGGCCCTTGGGTTGGCGAGCTCAGCACGCGACTGACCGGCACAATCATCGCCACGGAAGCCGGTGAGACCAAGGCTTACGCCCTCGAAACCATTCAAGAACGCGGCAAGCTGTTCGTCGGCCCACAAGAAGTCGTCTATGAAGGTATGATTGTGGGCGAAAATCCCCGCAATGAGGACATCTCCGTCAACGCGGTGAAGGCCAAGCAGTTGACCAATTTCCGCTCCCAAGGCGATGGCAAGGGCATCCAACTTACGCCGCCGATTAAAATGTCGTTGGAACGCTGTATCGAATACATCGCCGACGACGAATACGTCGAGGTCACGCCTTCGCTGTTGCGACTGCGCAAAAAGATTTTGAACAGCAACGATCGCCGCAAGGCGGACCGGGCGAAGAAGGCCGCCAAGGCCTGATCGAATAGGTAGGTTCACCGGAGATTGGCTGGAGTCGGCCGGGGTTAGTCGTCAGAAATGGCGCTCTCACCCCAGCTTGCTCCAATCATGGTTCATTTTCCTTTCCTCCGTTTGCCGACCTGGCTGACGAGTGTTTCGTCTGTCGCCGCGTTATTAGGCGCAACTCAACCACTGCAGGACTGGTCCATCTATCGAGGGGACGCCAAAGGCACGCAGTATTCCGAGCTGACGCAAATTCACGCTGCCAACGTGCACGAATTGGAGCCGGCATGGACCTACCACACGGGGACGGCGGAAAAAGGCACCACGATCTACAGCAACCCCATCGTCGTCGATGGAACGCTTTTCCTGACTGGTCCCAAACTGGAAGCCATCGCCCTCGACGCGGCCACCGGCGAAGAGCGATGGACGTTTCGCCCCTGGGAATTTCCCGGAGCTCCCCCCGTGTCCTCCGGCCGCAACCGTGGGGTGACGCACTGGAGTGACGGCGCCCAGGACCGCATCTTCAGTTTCGTTAAGAACCGGGTCTACGCGTTGGACGCCGCCACCGGTCAGCCCATCGCGTCTTTCGGGCGAGGCGGCTTCATCGATCTGCATGAAAACCTGGGGATGGATCCAGCCAAGGCCTCCGTCGAAGTCACCGTGCCCTCCATTGTGTTCGAGGACCTCCTGATCGTCGGCGGGCGGGTCCCGGAAGGCTATCGTTCCACCCCCGGGCATATCCGGGCCTTCGATGCGCACACGGGCGAGTTTCGCTGGATCTTTCACACACTGCCTCAACCCGGTGAATTCGGCTACGATACCTGGGAATGGCAGGAGGGCCAGGCCTACGGGGGAGCCAATCCCTGGGGCGGCTTCACCTTGGATGAAGAGCGGGGCTGGGTGTTCTGCGCGACCGGTTCGCCGAGCTTCGATTTCTATGGCGCCAATCGCAAAGGCATGAACCTGTTCGGCAACTGCGTGCTCGCGCTCAACGCCCGCACCGGTGAGCGCATCTGGCACTACCAAACCGTGCATCACGATCTTTGGGATTTTGACAACCCGCCGGCGCCGATGCTCCTGACGGTCACCGCAGGTGAAACGCAGCGCGACGTCGTCGTGCAGATGACCAAGATGGGCCTCATTTTCGTGCTCGATCGCGAGACCGGTGAACCGGTCTTCCCGGTCGATGAAATTCCCGTGCCCGCCTCCACCGTTCCCGGCGAACAGGCCTGGCCCACGCAACCGGTGCCGCGCAAGCCGAAGCCGCTGAGCCGCTGGAGCATTACAGCAGACGACCTGTTTGACGCGACGCCTGAACGCACGGCCCAGGCGCAGGAAGCCTTCCGGCAGTATCGCAACGTGCCCATCTACACCCCGCCATCCCTGGTCCCGAGTCTCATGTTTCCGGGAACTCTCGGCGGCATACAATGGCACGGGGCGTCCTACGACCCGACGAGCAACCTGCTCTACGTGACCTCCCACGACATTCCCGGGCTCCTTCACCTCGTGCCCGAAAGACGGTTCGATGCGGACACGGCAACGCCGGAGGAAATCGGTCGGCACCTCTACGTGCAAAATTGCTCGGCCTGCCACGGATTGGACCGCGCGGGTATTCCCCCGGCGTTCCCCACCCTGCTGGATACGCCGAAATCCGACCAAGAAATCATCAAGCTCATCGTCGAGGGACGCGGCCTGATGCCGGGTTACCCGAACTATTCACGGTCCGAGCGTGAAGCCCTGTTGGCGTTCCTGCGCACCGCCCCTGACGAACTGCCCGCCGACGGATCCGATGCCGACCCATCAACCCGGTATGTCATGTCCGGCTACCATCGCTTCACCGACGAAAACGGCGCTCCTTGGATCAAGCCACCCTACGGCAAGCTGAGCGCGGTCAATTTGCAGGACGGCGAGATCAAATGGGAGGTGCCGCTCGGCGAATACCCCCATCTGGTCGAACAAGGTATTCGTAACACCGGCACAATGAACTTTGGCGGTGCCGTCGCGACGGCCGGCGGCGTCATATTTGTGGCTGCCACCGCGGACGAAAAAATCCGCGCTTTCGAGAAGGACGGCGGCCGCACCCTCTGGGAATATCAACTTCCCTACGGCGGCTATGCCACGCCCAGCATCTATGAGATCGCGGGCCGCCAGTATGTCGTGATCGCCTGCGGCGGAGGCGGCAAAATCGGAACCCCGTCCGGCGACACCATCATCGCGTTTGCCCTACCAGAGGGTGGGCACCCCTAGCCGGTAACGCCCGACCGGGCCGATCCGGTCCACCCGACGGTCGAATCAGTTGAATGATTTGCCGCAACCGCAGGTGCTCTCGGCGTTGGGGTTTTGAATCTCAAACCCCTTCCCCTGCAGTCCATCATCGAAGTCGATGTTGGATCCGTCCAGGTAAGCGAGGCTGGTCGGATCGATCACGAATCTGACGCCCTCACTTTCGAGCTGTTCGTCTTCTGGTTTCGGTTCGTCGAACGACATCCCGTATTGAAACCCCGAGCAACCACCGGTCTCCACCAGGACGCGGAGGACCTTGTCCGCCGCACCGTTGTCGGCTTGCATGGATTCGATTTGGCGAGCGGCTCGCGGAGTCAGCGTGATCATGACTCGAAATCTGCGGCTGCCACGCCCCCTGTCAAATCCACGATCAAGCACAGCAGATTTCATGCTAGATAGGATTTAGATTACTTGCCTCACCCCTGCAGTGCCCTTCAACTGCGCGTGTGAGTGAGCTCAAGACCCTGCATAACGAAGTCCCCTACGAGATGACCCGCAAGATCGCCGATGGCGGTATGGGACTTGTCTACGAGGCCCGTCAAAAGGGTGCGGGTGGATTTAGTAAGAGCGTCGCTATCAAGATCATCCGTGAAGAATACTCGGCGATTCCCGAGTTCCAAAAAAACTTTATCGGTGAAGCCCGACTGGTGGCCGACTTGATTCACACCAACATCGTCCAGACCTACCATCTGGGACAGGCGAACAACCAGTATTTCATGGTGATGGAATATGTGGATGGCGTGAGTCTGGAGCAGTTTCTCGAAAAACACCGTGAACTGAACCAGCCTATTCCCGTCGAGATCGCCGTCTTCATCATTTCCCGCGTGGCCCGCGGGTTGGCCTACGCGCACCAGAAGTGTGACGACCAAGGCCGGCTCCTCGGAATCGTCCATCGGGATATTGGTCCCAAAAACATCATGTTGGCCTGGGAAGGTGATGTGAAGCTGACCGACTTCGGCATCGCGAAGGCACTCGACCTGATGTATAATGAGGAAGGCAAAGTGATCGCCGGTAAGGATGAGTATCTCTCCCCGGAGCAGGCGAGTTACGCCGTGACCGACGGCCGGGCCGATCTGTTTGCCCTCGGTATCGTGCTCACCGAGCTGCTGCTCTGCAAAAACATCTTCCGCGCACCCGACCGCCTCGATTCCCGCCGCAACATTCTCACCATGCAGATTCCCCGGTTCGGCGATCTGCGGGTCGAAGTCGATGAGAAGCTGGAAGCTCTGATCCAGCGCCTGCTTAAACGCGACCGCGACAAACGATTTCAGACCTCCCACGAAGTGCTCACTGAGCTTGAGCTCTACCTCTACTCCGATGGATATGGTCCCACCAACGAAAAGCTCGGCGTCTACCTGCGCGAGCTGATGGGCTACGCCCCGCCCGGCTCTCGTTCCCCCTTGAACGTCCCGATGACCCGACCTCAGCAAAACTGAGGCACGAAAAGGTCAGACTACCTCCATGGCTGGACCCGGATTTTCTCAGGGGCTAAGTCAGC
Source organism: uncultured Opitutaceae bacterium (assembly GCA_937128785.1). Lineage (GTDB taxonomy): Bacteria > Verrucomicrobiota > Verrucomicrobiia > Opitutales > Opitutaceae > Actomonas. The sequence goes on from CAKZMS010000423.1 coordinate 6,622, forward strand.
GGCAAACTCAGTCGCTGGTCCTCGCTCCCCAACTGCGCCAATCGCTGAAGATTTTGCAGGTGGCCGCGCTGGATCTGCGCACCGTGATTCAGGATGAGTTGCAGGAAAATCCAACATTGGAGGAGCTGCCCATGGAGGGCGTAAGCCTCGACCGGGCGAAGGAAGAAAATGCCGCCGCGACGTCCGGTGAGGACAGCTCGTCGTCCGACGAAAACAGCAACGGCGAGGAGTTGGATTTTTCCAAGGAATTCGAGATTCTCTCCAAGCTGGATCAGGACTGGCGGGATCACATGGCCAACGCCGGAGGTAACCAGACCCCTTCCCCTGAAGACGACGAGAAGCGGCAACATTTCTTCGACTCCCTCGTCAACGAAACCTCGTTGCAGGAACACTTGATGAGTCAGGCAGAGATGTCGGACCTCGAGCCCGCCGCCTTGGAAGCCATGGAATTCCTGGTTGGCAGTCTGGACGACCGCGGCTTCCTCACCCAGACGCCATCGGATATCGCCTTGCAACTGGGGCTCCCGTTGGACGCCGTACAGGACGCCCACGCGCTTCTCCAAACCTTTGAGCCGGCCGGCATCGGGGCCAAAGACCTGCAGGAGTGCTTGCTTCTGCAACTCATCGCCAAGGGTCGGGGGGAATCACTGGCCGCGCGGATCGTGCGCAATCAGTTCGCCCTGCTGATCCGTCGCCGGATTCCCGATATCGCCCGCCGGGCCGCCGCGCCTCTGGAGGACGTGCAGCATGCCGTGGAAGAGATCGGCACCCTCGACCCCGCCCCGGGACGTAAATTCGCCGAGGACAGCAACCGGGTCGTCGTTCCCGATGTCACGGTCGAGCGGGATGACGACGAATGGAAGATCAGCCTGAACAGCGACTACATTCCGCGTCTCCGTATTTCGAATACCTACAAGGACATGATCGCCAAGGGATCGCTCAACCGCCAGGAGCGCGATTACATCCGCGAGCGCATGCGCTCCGGACGATTCCTGATCAACTCCATCGAGCAGCGTCAACAGACGATCGAACGAATCACCCGCGAGATCATCAAGGTGCAGGAGCCGTTTTTTGAGCAGGGTGTGGCCAAACTACAGCCGCTTACGATGACGCAGATCGCCGACACCGTCGGCGTGCACGAAACCACCGTCAGTCGGGCGATCGCGAACAAATACATCCGCACGCCGCACGGCGTGTTCGATTTTAAATTCTTCTTCACCTCCGGTTACAAATCCGACGGCGGCAGTGCCGTTTCGAACACCAGCGTGAAAGAGATGATCAACGACCTGATTGAGCTGGAGGACAAAGCCAAGCCCTACAGCGATCAGGAGCTCGTCACCAAGCTGCAAGAAAAAGGACTCAAGATCGCTCGACGCACTGTGGCCAAATACCGCGAAGAACTCGGCATCCTCCCCAGTAATCTTCGGCGTGAGTATGCCTAGTCTGATCGTTTCACCGACAACGGGTTAACCGTCATCCAACTCGGACTTGCCCCTGACTTTCAGTATCCCAGTTTCTTCCCTGACCCCTATGAAAAAACTTACCCTGACACTCGCCATCTTGGGAATCACGCTGACCACGGCCTTGGCCGGAGTCGTTCCGGTTCCGGCCACGGTCGAACCGGAGAAGGTTCCCGGCGCCAAACCCCGTAATGTCGTCTTCATCCTTTCCGATGACCATCGCTTCGATGCCATGGGCTTCATGGGACATCCGTTGGCCGTGACCCCCCAAATGGACGCCATGGCGGCCGAAGGGGTGCATCTCAAGAACGCCTTCGTCACCACCTCATTGTGTTCGCCCAGTCGCGCCTCGATCCTCACCGGTCTCTACACCTTCCGTCATCGGGTGATCGACAACCAACGCTTGGTTCCCGACGGCACCCTGTTCTTCCCGCAATACCTCCAGAAAGCCGGCTACGCGACCGCTTACGTCGGCAAATGGCACATGGGCGGCCACACCGATGCTCCCCGCCCCGGTTTCGATCACTGGGTGAGTTTCCGCGGCCAGGGCCAGTATCTCCCCACCGGCAACACCCTGAACGTGAATGGTGAAAACGTGCCCCAGAAGGGTTACATCACAACTGAGCTCACCGACTATGCAATCGACTGGCTCGAAGAGCAGCGGGACTCCGAAAAACCCTTCTTCCTCTATCTCTCGCACAAGGCGGTGCACGCGAATTTCACGCCGGAAGACCAATACGAGGACTCCTTGGCGGACAAACCCTACACCCGCCCGTCAACGGAAGCCAATACGGACGCCAACTATCACCATCGTCCGCGCTGGTTGCGCGACCAGCGCAACAGCTGGCACGGAGTGGACTTCCCCTACCACAGCGACCTCGACATTGAGCGCTACTACAAACGCTACTGCGAGTCGCTCCGCAGTGTGGACGACAGCATTGCCAATGTAATGGCTCAACTGGAGTCCATGGGCATCGCCGATGAAACCCTCGTCATCTACATGGGCGACAACGGATTCATGTTCGGTGAGCACGGCTTGATCGACAAACGCGTCGCCTACGACACCTCCATCCGGGTGCCCATGTTGATGCGTTGCCCCGACCTGTTCGAAGGCGGCACCGTCGTGGACGAAGTCGTGGCCAACATTGACATTGGTCCGACGGTTATGTCGGCAATGGGGCTGGCCAAACCCGCCCACATGGATGGCGATAATTTCATTCCCCTCGCCCAGGGTAAGGACATCCCGTGGCGGGAAAACTTCCTCTACGTTTACTACTGGGAAAAGAATTTCCCGCAGTCGCCCACCGTCTTCGCCCTGCGCACCGACCGCTACAAGTTGATCAACTACTACGGCCTTTGGGATGTGGATGAACTCTACGATCTGCAGAATGACCCGGGGGAAACCACCAACCTCCTCTACACCGAAGGTTATCAGGAAATTGGTGATGACTTGAGGACCCGACTCTACGCGATGATGGATGATCTGGGGGGAATGGAGATCCCGCTGAACGCACCCAATAATCGTTCGCAAAACAAGCGCCTCGAAACACGGCACGGCCGCAGTGCCTCCGACTTCCCGGCCCCGCTGGTCGTCGAAGAGCCGCTCAACTTCAACGCGAACTAAACCCTCACGCGAGCGCCAAACCGGCCGAGAGTTCCAGCTCGGTCGGCGGGCTGGGCTTGACCTGTGGGTCCGCCCACGCGGCGCACGCGATCATGCCGGCGTTATCGCCGGTGTGCCGCGGTCCGGCCGCCAGAAACGTGACCCGACGTCGCTCGATCAATGTTTTCATGGCCTCACGGAGGGCCCGATTATTCGCCACTCCACCCGATAATCCCACGCTACGATACTCGCCGCGCCCAAAAGCGAGTTTGGTTTTGCGGACCAGCGCATCGATCACCGCCTGTTGATAACTGGCGCATAAATCAGGCAGGGCGTTTTCGATTTCGGCCGGTGTCATTTTTTCCAAGCGATACCGCAACGCGGTTTTCAAACCGGAAAAGCTGAAATCCAGATCGGCTTTATTGCCGATCCCCCGCGGAAACTCAAAAGCCGTCGGATCGCCGCTCGCCGCCAGTTGTTCGACCAAAGGACCACCGGGGTAGGCAAGTCCCATGAGCTTGGCCCCTTTGTCCAATGCCTCGCCGGCGGCATCATCGCGGGTACCGGAAATGACCGAAATCCTGCGATCTCGATCGAGCTGAAACAGCAGGGTGTTCCCACCCGAGACAATCAGTCCCAAATGAGGAAGAAGATCGTCCATTCGCCGGGAAAAGTCATCCGGCTTGGCGGCATGCACGGAAATAAAGGGCGAAAAGGCATGTCCGCGGAGATGATTCACCCCGACTAATTCGGCTGACAGGGAAACCGCCAGCGCCTTGGCCGCAGCCATTCCAATCGCGAGACAACCGGCGAGACCGGGGCCGCGGGTAACGGCCACCCGCGTGACCCTCGAGAGATCGTGCTCCTCGCGCACCCGCTCCAGCATGGGACCGATGGTGCGAAGATGCTCTCGGGTGGCTACGTCCGGCACCACCCCACCATAGGTTTCATGCAGCTCCATTTGACTGTGCACCCATTCACCCACGAGGCCTTGGGCTGGCTCAAACAGAGCCAACGCGCTTTCATCGCAGGAGCTTTCCAAAGCGAGAATCATGGCGAGTCCCCGGATTCCGAAAGGAGGTTCAGATAAGCCAACGCCGCTTCCAGCTGCGCGTCCGCGACCGGGGCAAATCCGAAGCGCTCCTCGAACTCCACCGGATCGTTCAAATCGGGTCGGTTCCGCTGCAGGGCAACATTGAGGTCGTCCTCGGGGGTCATCACGACTTCTTCATCCGGCGAAACCCCCACCTCGTGAATCGTCGTTCCGCTGGGAGTGTAGTAGCGCGCGGTGGTCAGCCGCAGTGCCTCGCCCTCGCGCAGTTGCATCACCGACTGCACGGACCCTTTGCCAAACGACTGCTCACCCACAATCCAGGCACGGTGGGTGTCTTTCAGTGCTCCGGCCAAAATCTCGGCCGCACTGGCCGAGCCGCTGTTGATCAGCACCACAACGGGAAAGTCCCAGATCGAACCACGATTCTCGGACCTGAATTCCTGCCGGTCAATCGACGCCCGCCCCTCCGTGTAGACCATGAGTTCATCCGCCGGGAAAAAAGGTTCCAGCACATCCGCGGCGGAATAAAGCAGTCCGCCAGGATTGTTACGCACGTCGATAATCAGTGACTCCATGCCATCCGCCAAGAGACCTTCGATGGCCGCCCGGCTCTCGTCTGCCGTAGGCTCCGCAAATTGGGCGATGCGAACGTAGCCGATCCCCGGCTCAATCATCATAGCCTCGGGCACACTCTCCACCTTGATGATTTCCCGATTAACCGAGACCTCGACGGGATCCTCCTGCCCCGGACGTTCAAAGACCACATCCACCGGCGTGCCGGGCGCACCCCGCATACGATCGATCACTTGATTGATCGATTTACCCACCATGGATTCGCCGTCCCCCGCCAGCACCCGGTCGCCGCGCAAAATCCCCGCACGCTCACCAGGGGTGTTGGCGATGGGCGCAATCACGATGACATAGCCATCGCGATACTCGATCTGAATGCCGATGCCGCCAAACTTGCTGTCCAAATCCTCCCGCAGGTGCTCGTAGTCGGAAGCGGCGAGGTATCCCGAATGCGGATCAAGTCCGCGGAGCATCCCCCGCAGGGCATCTCGGGTCATTTCCTCCGGCACCACTCGCCCGGGGTCGACGTAACGTTCCTGCACCAACTCCAACACTCCGCGGTAATACCGGGCGGATTCCCCCGCCGCGCGATCGCCCAGCACGCCCGTGAGTTGGGCGACATGAATCAGGCCCATGGCCATCAAACTGCCGGCAATCATACCAGTGGAGAGTGTCAGAATGCGTTTGAGCACACGGGGACTGTGCCCATTGCATCGCGGTTGTAAATGGGTTCATCGATCTCTTATCCAATCTCTCCCGCCCAGTACGCCGCCTTGGAGCCCAAGTCGGACGCCGATGGATTTGTGCGATTCGACCATTTTATGGAAGCGGCGCTCTATCACCCCACCGAAGGCTACTATTGCCGGGACCGCGAGCGGGTCGGTCGCAGCGCCGAAACTGATTTTTTCACGGCGTCCTCGCTCGGGCCGGTTTTTGGCGAACTCGTCGTTGCTGCCTGCCTGAACCTGCTTGGTGACCACGATCCGGCGTTCTTCTCTTTCGTCGAAATCGGAGCCGAGCGAGGTCGCAGTATTATCGACGGCGTGGCTCATCCTTTCAGTGGCACCCAATCAATCGGCGCAGGTGACGTCCCCGAAATCGAGGGGGCGGCCATCGTTTTTTCCAACGAGCTTTTTGATGCCCAACCGTGTCGGAGATTTCGGGGTGGCAACGGTGGTTGGGTGGAGATCGGATTGGCTCTCACCGGATCGAGTATCACGGAATCCAGCCGCCCGGTGGATGCAGCGATTGACGCCTTGCCGGCCTCGGTCCCGGAGGGCTACTGCCTGGATCTTCCATCGGGGGCCAATGCTCTGGCCGAGAATATTGTCGGCCAGCCTTGGCACGGGCTTTTTCTCGCCTTTGACTACGGGAAGTCTTGGGCGGAACTGAGCACCGAAGTGCCGCAAGGCACCGCGCGAGCTTATCACCAGCATCGCCAAAAAACGAACCTGTTGGAGTCCATGGGTGAACAGGATCTTACCTGCCATATCTGTTGGGATCATCTGTCGGAAATCCTCTCCCAACGGGGCTTCACCCCGGCCAAAGTGCTGTCCCAAGAAGCATTTCTGGTGGAAAATGCGGCGGATAAACTGGCGGAGCTCATGGCGTCCGAAGCGGAAAAATTCAGCAGTCGAAAATCGGGACTTATGCAATTACTTCACCCAGCGGCTCTTGGACAAAAATTTCAGGTTATTTCGGCTTGGCGACAGGAATCGTAAAATTCCCCTTGCCCCTCGGTCGCCCAAACCCTTAATTCCCGTCCTTTTAACTCAAGGAAAGCCATGTCCCGAATTTGTGCCATCACTGGAAAACGCCCGACCACGGGCAGTATCATTCACCGCAAAGGTGTCGCCAAGAAGAGCGGCGGTATCGGCACGCACGTGACCAAGACCACCAAGCGTCGCTTCAAGCCGAACTTGCAACGCGTCC
>CAKZMS010000424.1 GCA_937128785.1 uncultured Opitutaceae bacterium
CTTTTCCTGCGCCGCGCCGGCTCTGTCAACCGCCCACGGCCCAACGGGCCTCAGCTGGCGGCCGGCATGCGTTGCTCGACAATCTCCGCCCAATAGCTGCAGCCCGCCGGAATGGCCTCGTCGTTGACCGCCCGGTAGCGGTCCTGCCAGCCGCCCATCACATCACAGCTTTCCAGCGCGAAGCCCGCCGGATCGACTTTTTCGTGGCCTGAGTTGCAGGAGGGAGACTGTTTGTGGAGTTCCAGCTGCTCTCGCATCGTGGTGGCGCCGCGGGTGTCCGGTTCGACGGCTTCGATGCCGGAGGGCGGGGGTTGAATGTGTACGCCCATGATGCGCTCCATGATCCAGACTCCCCGCAGCACGGGGGAAGTGGTGGTGCCATTGGCGGTGACCGTCAGAACACTGGCCTGGGTAAGCAGTCCGCCGCGCGGTGAGTCTTCCGGCAGTTCCACGAGTTGAGGATTTACGCCGGCGATGCCCGAGATCCCGTAGTGCTCGGCGAGTCGTTCATTCAAAAACGAGAAGTTTGCATCGATCAGATTTCGCGCCGGCAGATCACGGTCAATCAACTCCCGCATGAACATCCGGGTTTCGCGAATGGCGGATTCCGTGAGGAGTTCATCCAGGTAGTAGTCGGTGTAGAGCGAGGCATCCGGGGCATTGAGTTTGATGTCGCGTAGCGCCAACCAGTAGTCGAGGAACCGGTGGAGAAACTGGTCCAATCGGGGGTCGTTGAGCAGGCGTTCGGTGTGCTCCTCCAGCGCCGCGGGCATCGCGAGGTTCGGCTCGTCAGCCAAGGCCTGATCAGGCGGGCCGTTCCACAAAAAATAGGCCAAACGCTGCGCGAGTTCGTGGCCGTCCAGCGGGCCGGGTTGGGCTTCGAGGTAGAGATAGTCGGGCGAGCAAAGGATGGCCGTATAGGCGGCGATCATGGCATCAGTGAAGGACTGACCGAGTTCGCGGGCATGGTGATACACCGCCAAAAAGGGTTCGGATTCCGCGGGATCGGCCAGGGGGCGGTTCGCGGCTTTTTGCAGGAATCGCCACAGGAGGCGTTCGGCGTCGGCGGCAGGGCGCTCCGATCGCACGGTGACGTGTTTGTCTTCGTCGATCTGGAAGGGCAGTTCGTCAAACAGCACCCCGTAGCTGGGGGGCGGCCACGATTCGTGCAGCGGTCCCTCGATTTCCAGCCAGTTGAAGGCGACCCCGGGAATTCCGGCGGCCGTGGCGTTGGGATTCCCACTCCAGCCGGGGCGCGTGCGCACGAGGCGGGCAGCGTCGGGCCGGATGCCCTCATCCTTCTTCAGATCGACGACATGTTCGGTGATCGTGGGGTCAGGATGGGCGTCGTAGGTCGTGAGCCAGCGGCTATCCCCCCCGGGGGACAGGGCGTAGAGGGTAACGGGTTCGCTGCGTTGGGCCCGGTAGGCGAAGTTGCGATTCGGGCGCCACCAGGCGGGATTGCCGCCGGTGAGGCCCTCGTCCGGGCCGCCGCTGGCTCCGTTGAGCCCCCCGAGAAACGAGTAGGATTTCATCCTGATCCGATAACGTCCATCGATGGCCCGGGGCTCCCGTTTGAAATCGTATTTTGTCGTGGCGGAGTAGGTGCCGGAGAAGGTGCCGAGCGCTTCCATTTCGCGGAGCACGGGATCGGCCTCACCAACGGTCACCGGCTGGTTTTTGCGAATTACTTCAACCTGGGGTTCCAGGCCCAGCAGCGGCACGACGGCCCGCGTGGCAGAGGTCTGCAGACCGGGCCGATACCATAAATACGGCAACACGCCGGGCTCATCACGCAGGTAATATTTCTTCGTGGTCGGCGGATGGGCGAGGGCATCAAGTGCCGCCGTGCGTAGAGCGAAATCGGCGGTTTCAAGATACTTGCCCATCTGCACGTGGGAGACGTCGAGCCGGTCGCCGATTTTGTTGTAGAGATGGGCGGTGCCATCCTCGGGTAGCCGATCCGCAACTTGCAACCAAGGGGCGTCGAGCAAGTGCCGGAGTTTGTTTTCGTATTCGTAGCGATTAAGCCGGCGCACGGTGGCGCGGCCCTTACGCTCGCGCCGTTCGAGATCAGCCGTCTGCAGCGGTTCCCGCATGGCCTGGAGGAATCTTCCCAGGTCGGATGGATCCGGTCGGGCTTTTTCTTTGGGCGGCATTTCGCCGTGGGCGGCGCGATCAAACACCATGACCCAGGTCTCGAACACGTGGGGGTCGGTAAGGTCGAAGCTCAGGGTCTCCAGATCGAGATCACCCTTCATTTCCACTTCGTCGTGACAGTTCAGGCAGTATTGATCGAGAAAGTCGTAGCCGGCTTCGGGTAACCCTACTTCCCGGGCTGACGCGTCGAACGTGAGCATGACCAAGCCGCCGAAGAGAGCGGCGGCTGGGTGGTTGATGAGTCCGTTCACGGATGGATCACTCGTTGAAAAAGTCGGCTGGATTTACGGTCAGGGTTGAAGCGACCGGTTTCCCGTTTTCCAGCGCCGGAATGAAGGTGAGCTGCTGGACCACCGCCTTCACGTGATCAGGCACGATTTGATCGGAGGAGGTGAAGTTCACGATCGTGCCGGTTTCATCGAGTTGGACCGTGATCGGGTAATCGAGAGTGGCGGGATCGCGCGTCTGCAAGATATCCGGTGGCACCAGGGACCAGGCGGGCTGGGCGGCCACGGTTTCGCGCCGGTGCTCACCCATGTGACTCAGTTGGAGAAACTCTTTCGCCTCTTCATAGCTGAGGGGGTAGTGCTTTTCCGAGAGGTTGGTGGGGATTTCTTCACCGTAGCTGAATAGGTAGACCTTGGTGTCCTTGACCTCAAAG
>CAKZMS010000425.1 GCA_937128785.1 uncultured Opitutaceae bacterium
CATTCACTTTTTAACGACGCCGACCCCGGGGGCGGCGGACGGGGGCAGGAGTTTGGCGTAGTGCCGTGCTTTAGCCGGCACTCCGGAACGCTGGCCAAAAAAGGCTGCAACTTTTGGTCTTCCGGCGGGTTCTTCTCCTCATGAAGACCTTTTTCCTGATTGTGCTGAAAATTGCCCTCGTGGCGGGGGCCATGTGGTGGTTGCTGCACAACGCGCCGCTGATCATGGCGCCGATTGCGGGGGCGGTGCTGGCGCTGATCGGGTTTGTAGCCGCTTTAATCGCGGCGCTGACGGTCGGAGCGACCGTGGGACTATCGCTTCTCATCGCCCTCGGGGTGGTGGCGTGCGTCATCGCCGCCGCGTTGTCCCCCGTTTGGCTGCCGCTATTGGCGATCGTCGCCGTCGTGATGCTTTGCCGGCCGCGACCGGCAAAGCGCGTCTAAGCCACGATTATTCGTAGAACGAGACCCCGCCGGTTTCGGCCAGGGGAATGCACTGAGTCTGATTGCTGCCATTCCCGGGCACCGGATCCCAGATGAACCCGGATTTGGCGGCCGCTTCCGACGTGAAATAGCCGTTGAAGGCCAGGGCACGGAATTGGCGCAGCCAGCTTTTACCCGGTTTGGCATTGTCGCTGGCGATCGAGCGGATGATGTCGTCCTGCTCGGCTTCCGACAGATGGTCATAGTCGATGCGCTCCAAATCCGCCAAACCGGTGCGAAGGTTGTTTTTCCCTTCGGCGTCGGTGAACAGACCATAGCAGACATCAATGAACTGAGGCACCCCGGCATCCATGGCTCCGGGGGTGTCGCTGGCCGGCAGCAAACGTTCGGCCATGGCGGCAACCACCTTGTATTGGGAACTGGTGAGGTAGCGGGGTGCAGAGGAGTCTCCAGCCATTTCGGCCAGGGCGCGGGTGACGGTGGCCGGGGAGGCGGCCACGCCGAACATCAGGGCGGTGTGTTTGAGAGCTTCGCGTCGGTTCATGGCGATCAGATGTTGTGGCGGTTGAGTTCGTTTACGGCGTGGTCCGCGGCACGCGCGGTGAAGGCCATGTAGGTGAGGGAAGGATTCACGCAGGACGAGGAGGTCATGAAGGACCCGTCGGTAACGAATACGTTGGGCACCGCGTGAACCTGATTGTGACCGTTGAGGACCGAGGTCTTCGGATCTCGGCCCATGCGGGCTGTTCCCATCTCATGGATACAAAGTCCGGGGGCGCTGGTCGGGTCATCAAAGCCGGTCACATCCTTGAGTCCGGCAGCTTCCAGCATTTCGATGGCGGAAGCCTGCATGTCCTTGCGCATGTTGCGTTCGTTTTCCTTGAACTCGCAGTCGAACGTGACGGTGGGCATGCCCCATTTGTCCGTTTTGTCGTAGTTCAAATACATGCGGTTTTCGTGGTAGGGCAGGTGTTCGCCCCATGAACCGTAACCCATGCGCCAGCCGCCGGGAGCGAACATGTCGGCCTTGAGGTCGGCGCCGAAGCGGGCAAGTTCCGCCACGCCGCGGGTCCAGTTGGTGCGGGAGGCGCCGCCTTGGTAACCAAAGCCGCGCACGTAGTCCTTTTGATCGGAGAGACCGTCACCAAGGTTACGGAAACGGGGGATGTAGGTGCTGGTCGGGCGTCGGCCCTTGTAATACATGTCCTCAAATCCGTCGTAGCGACCGGAGGCACCCACCTTGAAGTGGTGATCCATCAGGTTGTGGCCGAGCTCGCCGGAATCGTTGCCGAGTCCGGTGGGGAAGCGGTCGGATTTGGAGTTGAGCAGAATCGAGGTCGACGCGATGGCCGACGCGCAGAGGAAGACGACCTTGGCGTAGTATTCCATGGCCTCACCGGTCTCGGCGTCGAGGATGCGCACGCCCTTGGCGCGGCTGGTCTCCTGGTCGTAGATCAACTCCGTTACGATGGAGAAGGGGCGGAGCGTCATCCGGCCGGTCGCGGCAGCGGCGGGCAGGGTGGAGGCATTGCTGGAGAAGTAGGCCCCGTAGGGGCATCCCCGACTGCAGCGATTGCGGAAGTGGCAACCGCCGCGACCGAGGTGTGCCTGCGAGAGGTGGGCGACGCGAGCGTGGATGAGCTTGCGGTCGCCGAACTTCTTTTCGATCCGCTGCTTGGCGTGTTTTTCCAGGCAGTTCATTTCGAAGGGGGGGAGAAAGTCGCCGTCGGGGAGCTGATAGAGTCCTTCGTTTTGACCACTGATACCGGCGAAGCGCTCGGCATGGTCATACCACGGTTTGATCTCAGCGTAACGCAGCGGCCAGTCGACGCCGAACCCATCCTTGGCGTTGGCTTCGAAATCGAGATCGCCCAAGCGATAGGACTGGCGGCCCCACATCAGGGAACGTCCGCCGACGTGATAACCGCGGCACCAATCGAAGGCTTTGTCCTCGGAGTAGGGATTGTCGATGTCGTCAACAAACCAGTGAGCGGTGGCTTCGCGGGTGGTGTAGCCGGTGCGACTCTGCTTGGCTTGGCGCTCGCGGGATTCTTGGGAGATGGTGTTGCGACCCGGGAACTCCCACTTCTCCATCATGGCGGTCGGGTAGTCGCCGTGTTTGACGTCGCGGCCGCGCTCGAGCACGAGCGTGTTCAGGCCTTTTTCGGTCAGTTCTTTGGCGGCCCAGCCGCCGCTGATGCCGGAACCCACGACAATGGCGTCATAGGTGTGCGAGGCTGTTCCCTTGGTGGAGACATTCATATTTTGTGGGTATACGGGGTGACGCTGAATCTTGGTCAGCGGGGGGAGGCGCAGGGCAAGATGCCAGTGGAGCGAATGGCGCGGCAATCTCGATTGTGGTTTAAGCGTTCCGCGTTGGACCCGGATCGGGCGCAAGAGTTTCGCAAAAGTGCAGGATCGACCTGGCTGCAGCGATTGCCTAGACGGGGAGCATGTTTTCTTCAGTTACCCGTGGTTTGATTGGTCTTGGTGTTTTCTCCGCTTGGGCGGTGGCAGGTTGGAGTCATGCCGATGATGTCATGTCGGTAGGGATGGATTTGCCGGATCACGCAGTTATGACCGGCAACGGTGAGCACCGTTACCAAACGGTGCCGGGCTGGGGCGCGACCCCGGATGGATCGAACCTCGGACCAACGCATGGCGGGGTGGCGATCAGCAAGTCGGGTGATGTTTACGTTTCGACAGATGGTCCGCATGCCATCGCGGTATTTTCGGCCGATGGGGTGTTTCAGCGCAGCATCGCGCCGGATTGTATCGGCGTGCACTCTCTGACCGTGCGCGAAGAAGACGGTATCGAATACCTCTACGGCGCTCACCTCAAGGCCCAGCGTGTGGTCAAGCTGACGTTGGACGGCGAGTTGGTGATGGAGATCAAGGATACGCCGGAGCAACCCGTGCCCGGCACGTTCAAGGGCCTGACCGCGGTGACGGTCGCGCCGGATGGACGGATCATCGCGGCCGTGGGTTATGGCTCGAATATCATCCACGTATTTTCCGCGGAGGGAAAATTGCAGCATTCGTTTGGTTCCAAGGGCACCGAGCTGGCGCAGTTCCGCGCGGCTCATGGGGTGGCGATTGATACCCGTTTCGATGAGCCCCTGTTGATCATCGCGGATCGCGAGAATCGCCGCCTGAAGCACTACGACTTTTCCGGTAAGTTGATGGGAGTGCACTCGATCAGCTTGCGCCGACCCTGTGCCATTACGTTCTGGGGCGACCTCTGCGCGGTGGCGGAGCTCGAAGGGCGCGTGACCATTCTCGATAAGACCGGCACCCCGATCGCCTTCCTGGGGGATCAGCCGGATCGTGATCAGTGGGCGAATTTCAAGGCGCTGCCATCGGAGACGCCGGCAAATTTGTTTACCGCTCCGCATGGGCTGAGTTATGACCGTGAGGGCAATCTCTACGTGCAGGACTGGAATCAGTCCGGGCGCATCACGAAGCTCGAACGGGTGGATGGGTGAGGAGTGGGAGGACTGTTTTGCCTCTCAGTCGTGGGTCGGGCTTTATGCCCGACACGGACGCGAAAAGGGGTCACGTCGGTTTCGAGCGAAGCGACACCTGAGGAGGATAACGACGAGGCAATTGCGAATTCCGCTGCGCTGCATTGCGCTTTTTAACGACATGACCCCGTGGGCTTCGGAGGGGAGTTGAGGTAGGGACGGCTCGCCGAGCCGTCCGGTTTCAGGCTGACGGGTTTTCCCGGGCTGGTTGAGCAGGGTGCGATGGAGTGGCAGGGTGGGCCGAGCTGGAGCTCGGCGTTCCCAGGTTCTCTCGTTACGAAGAGTCGCGGGGGAGGGCGGTTGGGCCCTCGGCAGAAGCCGGTGCGCGTTTAAGGGCGCTTTGGGCGACGGCGCCGGCCCAGTTACGCAGATCATCCAATAGGATGTAGAACAGCGGCACGATGAGGAGGGTGAGCACGGTCGAGAACATGAGCCCGCCGATCATGGCGCGACCCATGGGAGCGTAGGGCATGCCGATCATTTCCGAGCCGCCCAGTGCCATCGGCAGCAGGCCGCAGATGGTCGTGCAGGTGGTCATGAGGATCGGGCGAAGGCGGTGTTGCCCCGCCTGAATGAGGGCGGCGATGCGCTCCTTGCCTTCCTGTCGCAATCGATTGGTGAGGTCCACCAGCACGATCGCATTGTTCACGACCACGCCGATCAGGATGACCATGCCAATCATGGCCATCATGCTCATGTCTGTCTGGGTGATAAACAGCGCCCACCAGACGCCGAGGAAGGAGAAGGGCACCGCAATGATCACGGCCAGCGGCAGGATGAAGGATTCGAACAACACTCCCATCAACAGGAACACCAGCGTGACCGATAAAATCATGGCAAACATCTGCGCTTCGTTGGACTCCTGCAGGCGCACGAACCGCACGCCTTTATCCCACCGGTAGCCCGGCGGCATGTTGAAGTCCTGCATGACCTCGTCGATTTTTTCGTAAACCGCGGTGGTATCCTTGCGATCGACGATCGCGGTGACACTGAGGTTGGTTTTGCGGTCGGTGCGGCGGAAGTAATTGAGGGTTTGGCTGAACTCCAGTTCGGCCAACGATTCGAGCGGAACTTCCCGACCATTCTCGGTGAAGAAGGTCATCGCTTTGAGGTCGGCCAGATCTTGCTCTTCGGCGTCTTCGAGCTGGATATCGATGTCCACCTCGCGGCCGTCCGGGGTGTAGAACCGACCGATCTCGCGCGGACGCAAGGCGGCGGCGATGGTCGCGGAAATTTCCATGGGATTGATGCCTAGTTCGCGGGCCCGGTCCCGATTGACCACCACGCGCAACTCCTCACCGTCACGCTCCATGTCGGACTCGACGCTGAGGGTTTCGGGGATGGAGCGGATCCGTTCGACGGCTTCCTTCACATAGGCAATCAACGTGGTGGTGTCGTCGCCGTAGAGTTCGATGGTGACGCGACCCTGGCCTTCGCTGTCGCCTCCGCCCCAACGTCCCGCCCGCATGATGACGCCGGGGGGCACTTCGAAGGTTTTACGCACGTCCTCGAGAATTTCGCCCCGCGTCATGAGTGCGTTCCGCTGGCCGGTCGCGATCATGATGTTGTTCCACACCACATCATACCATTCGGTCGGCTGGTTGTCGGCGAAGCGTCCTTCGAGCCGGGCGTAGCCGCGGGAGAAGCTCGAGGAGACGGAATCGATGTTATACTTCTCCTTGCGATCGAGAAGGAATTGCTCCGCATCGGACATGAAGGCAGTGGTTTCCTCGAAGGAGTTGCCGGAGGGCGGGTAAAAGTAGACCCGGAACGAATCGTTGTCGTTGCCGCCCCCTTCGCTCGACTGCTTCACGCCGCTCATGGGAATGCTGATGGTGGCAAAGGCGAGAATCACCAGAAGGCCCGCTTCCATGCGATGTTTCAGCACCCAACCGAGCGCTCGGGTATAGCGCTGGCGCAGCCAACCGATCGACTTGGGTTCCGCATGTTGATGTCCCCGGGAGAAGCGTTTGGTGGCGAGCGGAATGAAGACCAAGGCGATGAGCAACGAGGCGACCAATGAGAACACCACCGGCATGCCGATGCGAAGCATCCAGAATGAAAACTCCGCGTCGTCGCTCATGAGGATGAGAGGCATGAA
>CAKZMS010000426.1 GCA_937128785.1 uncultured Opitutaceae bacterium
CCATTGTGAATACCGCGCCGCCATAGAGGGCAACTTCGAGCACAACCCCATCGGCCGTAGCTAGTTCAGACAAGCGACGGAGGGCACGACGGAGTTGAGAGGCGCTGTAGTTTTGATATGGAATAGATAAAACGTTACGTAACGTTTTATTCATTTCAATTCATAAATCACAATGCCATCTCAAGGGGGTCATGTCGTTACTTGTTAAATTTTTGGATACTTTGAAGACGGCAGAAAATTAACAAGTAACGACATGACCCCTTTGGTTAGGGGCTGGCCGTGGCCGTTTTCGCTGAGAGTTCGGCCGATTTTTTGCGTCGGGCGAGGAACTGGTAGCATCCGACGTAGACGACCGGAATGAACACCAGGGTCACCAGAGTGGAAGCGACCAGTCCGCCGAGCACAACCCGGGCGAGAGCCGCTTGAATTTCCGCCCCGGCGCCGACTCCGATTGCCAGAGGAGCCAATCCGAGAACGGTCGTGAGCGTCGTCATCAGAATCGGTCGCAACCGGCGTTCGCCGGCTTTTTGCACGGCCGCCAACAGCTCCATGCCTTCGTCACGTCGCAACAGATTGATGTAGTCCACCAGCACGATCGCGTTGTTTACCACGATGCCGGTTAACATCATTAGCCCCATCATGCTCTGCATGTTCAAGGTCGTCCCGGTCAACATCAGGGTGGGGACCACGCCGATGAGGGCCAGTGGCACCGCGAGGATGACAATCAGTGGATCGAGGAAGCGTTCGAACTGCGCTGCCATCACCATATAGATGAGTAGCAATGCGATGATAATGGAGAGGCGGAAGTCGGCGGCCGATTTGGCCTGTTCTTCGTAGGCGCCGCCGAAATAGAGGGAGAAGCCTGCGGGTATCGATACATCGCGCGCCCGCTCGCGGATCATTTCCACGGCATCGCCCAGGGCCACGTCAGCCTCCAAATTGGCGGTGATGTAGGTGATGCGTTGGCCGTTGATCCGGTCGATACGGGGTGGACCTCGACTGGCTTCCTTGTCGACCACGGCGGATAGCGGAATGGTTTCGCCGGAGGGCAGGCGCAGGGGGATGTTGTCGAGGTTTTGGCTGTTCTGTCGGTCCTCGGGGCGCAGGCGGACGTAGATGGGAAACTCGTCGCCACCCACCCGATAGGATCCGGCGCGGCTGCCACTCACGTTGGTCTGCAGCGTCTCCGCGACTTCGCGAATGTTGAGGCCGAGTTCGTCAATCTTGGCGCGGTCGAAAACGAGGTTCTGTTCCGGGCGGCCTTGGCGCCGGCTGATGCGCACCCCGGTAACCCCGGGCAGCGTTTCGATGGCGCGTTGGATTTCGCGTCCGACGGCTTGAGCCTGTTCGAGGTCGTAGCCGCGCAGCTGCATCGAGACATCCTCGTTGCCGCCGCTGCCCCGAAAAACCGTGCGCATGATCCAAAGGCCGGACTGGGCATCGACATCGATTTCGGCCCCGGGAATCCGACCATCGGTGGCCCGTCGCAGGCGATCTGCCAGTTCGGCGCTGGCTAGGGTGCGGTTGGGGGACATCGCGATTTCGACCTCGGCGTTGCCGTCCCGAATCTCCTGCGTCATGAACTCGATTTGGTCGGCCGGTACGTGTTCGTTCACGATGGCCTCGAGTTCGTCGAGGTAGCGGTGGAGCACGGCGATGTTGGTGCCGTCGGCCATTTCCACCTCCACGTCGATCTCATCGGCATCGGTCTGAGGCGTGAGCTCGACCGGGATGAGGGGAAATGCCAGAATGGCGGCGACGACCGCTAGGACCGAGCCGGTGATGACGCGGACCTTGTGAACGACCGACCAGGCGAGCAGGCGGGAGTAGTTGGTCTCCAACCGACGCAGGCGGGTGGATTTGACCGTGGAAGATTCGGGTGAGCTGCGACGCAGGAGCTTGCTCGCCAGCATGGGCACCAGGGTGAGACTGACGAGCAACGAGCAGAACAGGGCGAAGACAACGACCAGGGCCAGCTGCTGGAAGATCACGCCGGTGATCGTCTTCATGAACACGACCGGCAGGAAAATGACGGTCGTCGTGAGCGTGGAGGCGATGATGGCGCCGCCGACTTCCTTGGTCCCGATCAACGCGGCGGTCCTCCGGTCCTTGCCCTCCTCGCGCATGCGGGTGATGTTTTCG
This sequence comes from uncultured Opitutaceae bacterium, assembly GCA_937128785.1. Taxonomy (GTDB): domain Bacteria; phylum Verrucomicrobiota; class Verrucomicrobiia; order Opitutales; family Opitutaceae; genus Actomonas. The sequence goes on from CAKZMS010000426.1 coordinate 2,143, forward strand.
AGCACCACCACGGCGTTGTCCACGACCAGCCCGATGCCGAGGGCCAGACCGCCGAAACTCATCTGATTCAGGGTGAGCCCGTTAAAGTAGAGCAGGCCAAACGTCGCGATCATCGAGATGGGAATGGCGGCCGCGATGATGAAGGTGGAAGCGCCACGACGCAGAAACAGGTACAGGATGGCGACGGCGAAGAGGGCACCCCAGCCGGCGGAACGCGCGACGTTGTCGATGGAGTTTTGAATAAACGTCGCTTGGTCGGAGACGACCATGAGGTCCAGGTCGCCGCGCTCCGCACTGACTCGAGCCACCTCGGCCCGCACGGCCTCGGAGACTTCAACCGTGTTGGCGCCGGACTGCTTTTGGATGCCAAAACGCAGCATGGGGCGTCCGTTGATTTTCACCAGTCGGCTGAGATCGGAGTAGCCGAAGGAAACGTCGGCCACGTCGCCGATCCGGATGGGCCGGTCGTCGTTGATGGCCACGACCGTGTTGCGAATCTGTGCGAGGTCGGAGTATTCGCCGAGGGTGCGCACGTAGAGGGATTGGATGCCCTCGATTACGTTGCCGCCCGGGAGGTTCACGTTGCCATTCTCCAGGGCTTGGCGGATGTCGGCCGACGAAAGTTGGCTGGCGTTGAGCCGGTCGCGTTTGAGGTCGACGCGGATTTCCCGGTAAATACCGCCCCAAACCTCCACGGTTCCGACCCCTGGCAGCTGGGCAAATCGTTTGCTGATGTCCCGCTCCACCAACAGCGTGAGCTCCTGCAAATCCCAGGCATCGGAGGTCGCGCCGACGATGATAATCGGGGTGGTGTCAGGGTTGAATTTCCAGATTCGAGGGGTGCTGGCCTCGGGTGGCAGCCAAATCTCGTCCAGCGCGGCCCGCACATCGTTGGTGGCTTCGGCCAGATCGGTATTGCGGGTGAAGTCCAGACTTACCCAGGTCTCGCCTTCCTCGGCCCGGGAGCGGATGCGTTCGATTCCGGCGACACCCGATATGCCATTCTCGATCTGGCGGGTGACGATTTCCTCCATCTCTTCCGGACCCACTCCCGGGTAGTCCACGGCGATGGTGAGCGAAGGAAACTCAATCGGGGGCAGCAGATCGATGGGCAGATAGCGGAAGCCCGTGGTGCCGAGGGTAATGATGATCAGAAAGACCATCATCGTTGCGATCGGACGTTTTACGGCAGTCTCGGTAACACGCATGCCTGCTGGAACGTCAGGGGTTGGCGACGGCGGTGCGGCGGCCCGTCATCTCCAACACCTCGGTGAGGAGATCTTCCCGGTTGAGCCCCTGCAGCTCCAGCACGTGCGCCCAGGTGACGGGGCGGGCCCGCGCCCGGGATCTTCCGTCCGAGGAAAGCAGGTTTTGCCCCAGGGTGACGATCCACTCATCGCGATCGAGATTTGCGACCGCGATTTCGTTCTGACCACGGGCGATGATGTCCAAAGGTCGAAGCTCGACACCGATCGGATCCGACAACCGGGTCTCCGTTGCCTGAATCGCCGCGACATCGGTGATGGGCGTATTCAGGACGTAGATACTTTCCGCTCCGGTATTGCGATCGGTGAAGACCGCACTGGTGGGGATCAAGGTGGCCTGCTCGCTGTCGCCGTAGAGAATATCGACCGGCAGAAACATGCCGGGACGCAGACGAGGGTCGGAGGTGAGGATGGCGATTTCGGCTTCGGTGCTGCGGGTGACCTCGTCGAGGAAGGGGGACATTCGGGTGACCTTGCCGTCCAGCAGCAGCGACTCTCCCACCACCTCACCGGCCAGAATGCGCACCGGTTGGTCGAGCTTGATGTAGCCCACCATACGGTCGGTGAGGTCCACCGCCACATGCAGGCGGGAAAGATCGCCGAGGGTGAACAGCGGAGTGCTGCTGGAAACCTGCATGCCAACCTCAACCCGGCGCGAGCCGATCATGCCGTCGACGGGTGCGCGCATGATGGCCCGTCCCAACAGATCGGTGCGCTCCGCGAGGGTGGCGGCGGCCTGTTCGAGTTCGGCCTGGGCCAAGTCGACATCGGCACTGGCGGAGTCACGCTGGGCGGAGAGGGTTTCGTATTCCAGATCGGAAACAAGATTGCGTTCGTTCAGTTCTTTGGAGCGACGGGCCTGGGCATTGGCCTCGGCCAGGCGGGCCTCGGCTTGGCGGAGTCGGGCCTGGGCGATCCGGTGCCCGGCTTCGGCTTGGCGAACCCGCTCCCGGACCTGGGCATCATCGAGCCGGGCGAGCGGCTGGCCGGTGACGACTTCGTCGCCGTTGTCGACCAACACTTCGGCGATGCGACCGGAAAATTCCGGGTAGATGACAACTTGGTTGTCGGCCCGCAGCGTGCCGCTCAGGCGCTCGACCAGCGGTAAAGACCCGAAGCGGGCGGGCAGGGCCTCCACGGGCGGCGATGTAGGATCCAGAGCCACCGTCTCCTCATTTTGCCCGCAGCCAGCCAAGGCGGCACCAACGACTCCGGTCAACAGGACCGGGACAAATCGACGGCAGAAGGAATGAACTGAAGGGGCTCCGAACACGGAAGGAATAGAGCACACTTCCCCAAGATCGCAAAAACGAGCGACGATGTCTCCGGCATGACACAAAAAAAAGCCCCGCCTGATCAGGCGGGGCTTGGCAAGTGATCGGAGCCTGGCGCTTAGGCGTCGGCAACCGCAGCCTGAGCGGCCGCGAGACGGGCGACCGGCACGCGGTAAGGCGAGCAGGACACGTAAGCCAAACCGATCTTGTGGCAGAACTTCACGGAGTCCGGATCACCACCGTGCTCACCGCAGATGCCGAGCTTGATGTTCGGACGGGTGGCGCGGCCTTTGGCGATGGCCATTTCCATGAGCTGACCCACACCCGTTTGGTCGATGGACGCGAACGGGTTCTTCGGCATGATGTCGGCCTCGGCGTAGGGGCCGAGGAACGAACCGGAGTCGTCACGCGACATACCGAGGGTGGTTTGGGTGAGGTCGTTCGTGCCGAAGGAGAAGAACTCAGCGGTCTTGGCGACTTCGTCAGCGGTCAAAGCACCACGCGGCACTTCGATCATGGTGCCGACGGAGTAGGAGACCTTGGTCTTCTGTTCCTTCATGACAGCCTTGGCTTCGTCGTGGACGGCGGCGACCTGGATTTCCAGTTCCTTGCCGAAGCCGACGAGCGGGATCATGATCTCAGGCTTGGCCTTGATGCCCTTCTTCTTGGCCAGAACGGCGGCCTCGATGACGGCGCGGGCCTGCATGCGAGTGATCTCCGGGTAGCAGATGCCGAGACGGCAGCCACGGAAACCAAGCATCGGGTTGAACTCATGGAGTTCGGCGACGCGGGCCATGATCTTCTCCACCGGGATACCCAGAGTGTGGGCGAGGTCGAGCTGCTGCTCCTTGGTGTGTGGCAGGAACTCGTGCAGAGGCGGATCGAGGAAGCGGATGGTGGCAGGATAGCCGGCGAGGGCCTTGAAGATGCCGAAGAAGTCCTTGCGCTGGAAGGGCAGGAGCTTCGCGAGGGCGGCTTCGCGGGCCTCGGTGTTGTCGGCGAGGATCATTTCGCGCATGGCGTCGATCCGGTCACCTTCGAAGAACATGTGCTCGGTGCGGGTCAGGCCGATGCCGACGGCGCCGAAGGCCACCGCTTGGGCGGTTTGCTCGGGGGTGTCGGCATTGGTGCGGACCTGGAGCTTGGTCACCTTCTTACACCAGCCCATGAGCTGGACGAAGTTCTTGTAGGTGCCGCTCTTCTGCGCGCGCTTGTTGTTCTTGATCAGACCTTGGATGACCTCGGAAGGAGCCGTCGGAACCTCACCGGAGTAGACGGTGCCGGCGGTGCCATCGATGGACAGGAAATCACCTTCGTGCCAGACCTTCTTGCCGACGGTGAGCGTGCGCTCCTCGTAGTCGACCTGGAGGGCGGCGGCGCCGCAGACACAGACCTTGCCCATTTGACGGGCCACGAGAGCCGCGTGGGAGGACACCCCACCGCGAGCGGTGAGGATGCCTTCGGCGGCGATCATACCGCGCAGATCCTCGGGGGAGGTTTCGACGCGGACGAGCAGGACCTTGTAACCCTTCTCGGCTGCCTCGACGGCGCGGTCGGCGTTGAAGTAGATCTTGCCGGAGGCGGCACCCGGACCGGCGGGGAGACCGGTGCCGATTTGCTCGGCCTTCTTGACGGCCTTGGCGTCGAAGATCGGGGCGAGCACCTGCTCGAGCTGCTCGGCGGGAACGCGGTCGATCGCGGTTTTCCAGTCGATGAGCTTCTCCCGGACCATTTCGCAGGCGATGCGGACGGCGGCGACGCCGGTGCGCTTACCATTGCGGGTCTGGAGCATGTAGACGACGCCCTCCTGGATGGTGAACTCGAAGTCCTGCATGTCCTTGAAGTGAGACTCGAGAACTTGGCGGATACGTTCGAGCTCCTTGAGGGAGGCGGGTTGCTTCTTGGCGAGTTTGGCCACGGGGTCCGGAGTGCGGACACCTGCGACGACGTCTTCGCCCTGAGCGTTCATGAGGAATTCACCGTAGAAGACCTTTTCGCCGGTGGCGGGATCGCGGGTGAAGGCGACACCGGAACCGGACTCTTCTCCGGTGTTGCCGAAGACCATGGCCTGGACGTTCACGGCGGTGCCCCATTCGGCGGGGATGTTGTATTTGCGGCGATACACGATGGCGCGGTCATTCATCCAGGAACCGAACACGGCGCCGATGGCGCCTTGCAGCTGCTTCCAAGGGTCGCTCGGGAAGGCCTTGCCGGTGCGATCCTTCACCAGCTTCTTCATGCGGGCGATGATCTCCTTGAGGTGATCGGCGGTGAGATCGGAATCTTCCGCATCGGCGTCGCCG
>CAKZMS010000427.1 GCA_937128785.1 uncultured Opitutaceae bacterium
CAGCAACATCGCTTTCGCTGGTGACATCAACCGTCTCGGTCAGCACTCCGTCGGGCAGCTTCGCGCGGGCATGCGCCAACGCGTCTTCACGCGCGTCAAACAGAGCGACGCGGACACCCTGCCCGAGCAACCGTTGAGCCGTGGCCAGTCCGAGGCCCGCCGCTCCGCCCGTGATGATGGCCGTCCGTTCGCTCCAAAGATTGTCCATCGTCGAGCCCTCTACTCCGCCGCTTTCACGTCTTGGCGCTGCACGCCGAGGCCCGCGACCTCGAGTTCCATGACATCGCCCGCCTTCAGGTAAATCGGATCGGGTTTGATGCCCATGCCCACGCCGGGAGGCGTGCCCGTGCTGATGATGTCACCCGGGAGCAGGGTCATGAATTGGCTGATGTAACTGACGAGGTGAGCCACGCCAAAAATCATTTGGGCCGTCGAGCTGTCCTGCACTTTTTTGCCGTTGAGAGAGAGCCAAAGGTTAAGACCTTCGGGGTCGGGAACTTCATCGCGGGTCACCAGGTAGGGTCCGAGCGGGGCAAAGGTATCGGCACTCTTGCCCTTCAGCCATTGGCCCCCGCGTTCCAACTGCCAGGCCCGCTCGCTGACGTCGTTCATCACGGCATAACCCGCCACATGATTGAGCGCATCGGCCTTGGTGACACCGGAGGCGCGTTGCCCGATGATGATGGCCAGCTCCACCTCCCAGTCCGTCTTGGTCGCGCCACGGGGTATCACCACATCGTCGAAGGGTCCCACCAACGCACTGGTCGCTTTGGTGAAGAGAATGGGTTCTTCCGGAATCGCCATGCCGGACTCCTCGGCGTGATCCTTGTAGTTAAGTCCGGCGCAGAGAATCTTGCTGGGCCGAGCGATGCACGGTCCGATGCGCTCAGTCGCGGGGACTTCAGGGGCCGAAGCCGCATGGGCCTCGAGCCAGCTTTGCAGGCGTTGCAGGCCGTCCCCGCCGAGGAAGGCTTCATCGTAGTCGCCGCCAAAAGCGGAGACATCCACTGCGCGGCCGTCGGCCAGCAAAACACCGGGCTTTTCAGAACCAGAGGGACCAAATCGGAATAATTTCATAGGGATAATAGTGAAGTAATAACCATCGAGCCGATACTGCCATAAACTTTGTAAGTTTCAGGGCTCGAGCAGGGTGAGGTCGAGCCCATCTACCAACCATGCTCGGGGATAGAGCAACGGGCTGGTGAAAACTTGGCGGCCATCATTATCGCTGAACCACACGCGCCCGAGCTCCGTGCCGGTATAGGTAAGTCGTCCCCATGACTCGTGTTCAATGCGTTTGTTGCCTTCGAGCACCCGAAACCGACCCAGCCATGAGTCGACCCATCCGGTTGCGTCTTCCGGCAGCTCCAGGGCCCGCAGCAAGCCGTCCTCTGGTCGGTGGATCACGCCCCCCATCGACTCCAGCACAGGCCCCCAGTAGGGCACATCCGACGGCAGGTAGAGACTTCCCGGCCGGCCAACTTGAACGTAATCCTGATGAAAGTCCTCGATCGCCGCGATTTGATCACGCAACCGAAACTCCCCCGGAGGTCGGGCCCAGTGTTTTTCCGCCACCAAGCCAAGCGTCAGCACCGCGGCATGGGCTCCGAAGAGGCCCCACCACCAGCGCGGAGAACGCCCGCGAAAGAACCGCTCCAGAGTGATCCAACCGGCCACAATCAAGATCAGCGTCGGGACAGTCAGATAACGCACGTGCCGTGGCAAATCCAACTCGGCCAACTCGCCAATGTAGAGCGTGCGCGTAAGCGACAACATGGTCATCAATCCCGCCGCCACCACCAGGAGAATCGGCCCCACTTCCCGGGTCCCCCGCGTCCGCCACATCATGACTGCCAGCCCGGCCATCGTAGTCGCACCGAGCAAATCAACCGCCAGTGGCGACCAGTCGACGAGGAAGTCCCCCAGTCCCCGTCCCCAAATCCCCACCGCAAACCACCCTCGAACCATGAGATGTTCCACCGCTCCGTAAATCACCCCCCGATCGAACTCACCCGACCGCGTCCCTTCCGTGCCGCGAAACACCAGAACCGCCACCGCACAGAGCACCAGTTGAAGCACCACCGCAGCACTCCAACGCTTCAAGAACGGGTCCGAGGCTTTCAGCGCCCGCAGCCCAAAAAACGGCAATAGCACCAACGCCGACGGCGAGGACCACACACAAATACGCGAGGCCAAAACCAACGCGATGCGACCCGGTGAGTGAGCAGGCGGATCGATGACGAGAATCAACGTCAGCGCGAACCCCAGATACCAATGCATCCCCGTCAGCAGTCCGAGATTCTCAGCATTGGGGGCCAGGGCGAGCAGCCCCACGATGGCCACGCGACGGAGACCAAGATGGATTTCATCGTCCCCGGTGGGATATTGATCACCAGGCGCTTCAGGTCGCCACGGGTGACGGCCTCCAGCTTCCGGCAGATCAAGTCGTGGTGCCAGGACCAATCGAGGTCAATCCCCGGTTCAATGACGGGCCAGATGCGCTTGGTGTACTCGGCGAGGCTATTGTGCACCAGACAGGCCACGGCCACGTCAGCGGTCAGACCCAGATCCAGCGCGGCGTCTTCAGTCATTGCCCGACTCCAGCTTCTGGGCCAGCTCGCGCAGCGTGGCGGGGGAGAGGGTGC
>CAKZMS010000428.1 GCA_937128785.1 uncultured Opitutaceae bacterium
GGTCGATCCAGCCCATCAGTTCAAAGTCCAAACTCGAATCCCCGAATCCCCGCATGCGCACCACCGGCGGCGGATCCTCGCACATCTCTTTTTCAGCTGCCGCCACGTCCAGCCGGATCTTTTCCACCAGCTCGATATCGCTCCCATAGGCACAGCCGATTTTGGCGCGAATCCGGGAGCGGGTGCTGGGCCCGGCGGATTCGTTGATGATCTTGGTGTTTCCCATGATGGAATTGGGCACCGTGATCTCGATGTGGTCGCGCGTCAGGATGCGCGTGCTGCGAAGTCCGATGTTGGTGACCTCACCGCGTTCCCCGGTTTCCAGCACCACGTAGTCTTTGATCTTGTAGGGGGCGTCCGCCATGATCAGGACCCCCGCCAACAGGTTTGCGAGCGTGTCCTTGGCGGCAAAACCCACCGCGATACCAATGATGCCCGCCGAGGCGAGCCACGCCGTCATATCAACATTCCAGGAGGAGAAAATGGCGTAGATGGAAAGTCCCAGAATGGTGAGAAACACCACGTTTTCAAATAACGGCAGGGTCTGGCTGTGCAGCACAACGAATCGTCGTTCGTTTGCCGCCATTTGCCGCAAAAGTAGTCGCGAAAAGCGCACCGCGAAAAGCGTCCACACAATCAACAAAGCGGTGTAAATGAGCGGGAACACGCGACCGTGCAGCGTCTCCGGCATTTCCAGTATCGTCGCCGCCGTGGAGAGCCCATACACCAGCACCGAATAGAAAATCGGCTTGTGCAGTATCTCGAGCAGTTGGTCGTCAAACTCGCCCTTGGTCCTGGCCGCCAACCGTTTGACGAATGCCACCACAACCTGGTCCACCACCCAGGCGAGCATGATGGCCAGGAGCACCACCACTCCGGCCAAGACGTAGGGATAGTTCGCCAATGTGTCGGAAATCGCGGTCATATAATCCATCGGGGTAGCAACAGGAGAAGTCCCGCAGCATCAAGATGTCGTCCGAAAACACAATGGGTTTGTCGACCCACGCAGGCACGGTTGGCTTTAGGTCTGAGTCCCTTCATCACCGCGCGACCCGGCCAGAGTATTCACAACCCGCTTTGACGTGGCCCCGTTTATACCTTCCATTCGCCTGAACCAACCAACTTTCATGAACGCCGCCAAAGCCAGTCTCTTTAACGCCATTATCCTTATCGCCATGGGCCTTTGGGCCTACTTCGCCGCCGAGTCCGCGCCCAAGACCGCCTTCGTCCCGGTCGGGTTCGGCGTCGTGCTCCTCGCGCTCAATGGCGGCGTGAAAAAGGAAAACAAGGTCCTCGCCCACATCGCCGTGGTGCTGACCCTGCTGGTCCTGCTCGCCCTCATCATGCCGCTCGTTGGCTCGATTCGCCGCGGCAATGAAATGGCGGTGATCCGCGTCGCGCTCATGATGGCTTCATCCGCCTACGCCATGGTCTATTTCATCAAGAGTTTTCGAGACGCCCGCAAGGCGCGCGAAGCGGCCGCAGCGGAATAACGTCCGACGTTGCCGGCTGCCCGAACCCGGGCCGCCGTTTGATAACTGACGCAGCCCGGACTACCCTGGCCATCATGAATCAAAAACTAATTGATGCCCTCCGTTTAGTCGTGGCCGACACGTACGCTCTGATTGGGCAGACCCACTTGTGCCACTGGAATGTGCGCGGTCCGTCCTTCTTTTCGCTCCATACCGCTTTTGAGGAGCAATACAACGAGCTCTTCACCGCCGTGGACGAAATCGCGGAACGCATCCGCGCCAAGGGCGCCCTGGCGCCGGGCGGACTTGCCAATCTGGCCGGCATGGCCGGTATCAAGGAGATCGCCGAAGACTCCCCTGCCCGCGACATGGTGCAGCATTTGGTGACGGCGAACGAAAAGCTTCTGACCGACCTGGCCACCGCCAAGGCCCTGGCGGGCGAGTCCGGTGATTCCGAATCCGAGGACCTGATGATCGCGCGTATCCAAGTGCACGAGAAAACGGTCTGGATGCTCAAAAGCTACCTCGACTAGATCGGCTGGGCTTTCCCGGTGGGAGTTGAGTTTTCCCCTCGTCCCGCCGCGCAAACCGGTTTCGAGTTTAAGGCATGTCAGGACAAGGATCTGCCGGAAACGTCATCGCCGCCCTCTGTAGCTTCTTCATCCCCGGTCTGGGGCAACTGCTGCAAGGGCGCTGGATCAAAGGAGCCATCATGTTCGTGGCTGCGGCCGCGCTGTGGTTCATTATGATGGGATGGATTGTCCACCTCTGGTCCATCGTCGACGCGGCGATGTTCAAGCCCGCCACAAACAAGCGGTAGCCCGGCCTCTACTGGTTCTTCACCCGGGCGATCCAGCGGGTGTTCATGCTGCCGGCATTAGCGTCGCGCATCCCGTAGCCGACCAGCCATTCGTCACCGGGATAGGTGAAACCGGTGAGATCCGGCGACGTGACCGCGTCGTCGCGCAGCCGATGCATCATGGTCACCGAGCGCACGCGGCGCACCCCCTGCATCCGCAGCCAACGATCCACGTGCAGCAACGTGCGGCCGCTGTCGCAAATGTTGTCCACCAGCAGCACTTCGCGACCCACCGGGTCCAACCCCTGCCAATCGACGAACATCTTGTCGAGGGGCTCGCCATTCTTGGTTTTGGCATAGGCAAAGGCCCGACAAAACGCCGGCTCGATCGAATACTTCATGTGCAGCAAGAGATCGGAGAAAAAGAACACGCCGCCCCGCAAAACACACAGCGCCAGCAACATCTTGCCGGTGCGGGCTTCGGCTCCCTCCGACCACGCGTCAATCGTCGCCGCCATGCGCACCAACGCCTCCTCCATTTCGTCCGCATCGTGCAACAATTCCAGGTGTTCAGGTAAACTCATATGTCCCGCGCAGCAGGGTTGATGCCGATTGACGCGCTAGCTTGTCGATTCGGTTGACAGCCAAAATCGTTCCTCAAACGTCTCAACCTCGCTGCCCCGCTCGTCGCCATGACCCGCTCAATTGTCTCTCTCTCTTTCGGCTTGGTTATGCTCGCCCTTCCCGCGCAGACCCATGCCGTTCCCCCGGCCGACACGATTTACCACGGCGGACCGATTCTCACGATGCACGACGAGGCCATGCGGGCCGAGGCAGTCGCGGTTGCGGATAGCCGCATCATCGCCGTGGGCACGCTGGAGGAGGTCACCGCATACCAGGGAGATACGACGCAGATTTTCGATCTCCAAGGCCAGACGCTGCTGCCCGGATTCGTCGATAGTCATGGTCACGTTGTCTTCGGTGGCATCCAGGCACTCTCGGCCAATCTGCTGCCGCCACCGGACGGCCCCGGCAAAGACATCGCCAGTTTGATGCAAATCCTCCGGGAGTGGCACGCGGCCAACGCCGACACCGCCGAGGCGGTAAATCTGATTTTGGGCTTCGGCTATGATCAGGCGCAACTCGCCGAGCTACGACATCCCACCCGCGAAGAGCTGGATGCGGTTTCGACTGAAATGCCGGTTTTGATTATCCACCAGTCGGGTCATTTTGGCGTGGCGAACTCCCTCCTGCTGGCCGCCATCGGATACGATGCCGACACCCCGGATCCGGCGGGAGGCATCATCCGTCGCCAACCTGATGGAATGCCCAATGGTGTTCTGGAAGAAACTGCCTTCTTCAACGCCTTGGGCACCGCGCTGGCCGGAATCGATGCGTCCGGCATGCAGGCCATCATCCAGGCGGGAGCCGGCCTGTGGGCAAGTTATGGATACACCACCGGACAAGAAGGAAGGACCGACCCCAACACCGTCGCAGGGCTCCAAGCCGCCGGCAAAAACGGTCTCCTGCCCATCGATGTCGCGGTGTATCCCGATGTGCTGATCGACCGCGAGTTTATCGCTGCCAACCAATCTGACACCTACCAGAACCGCGTGCGGGTGGCCGGAGCCAAGCTCACGATCGACGGCTCTCCGCAAGGTTTCACCGCCCTGCGCGACCGGCCCTACTATGATCCGGTGGGCGACTACGAACAAGGTTGGGCAGGCTACGCCGCCGCTTCGCGGGCAGACGTTTTTGATGCCGTCAGTTGGGCCTACGAAAACGACCTGCAAATTATCACCCACGCCAACGGCGAGGGAGCGTCCGACATGTTGATTGCCGCCCTACAGACCGCGGAATCCACCCACGGCGGCGGTGACCGACGCCCGGTTTTGATCCATGGCCAATTCCTGCGCGAAGACCAGATCGATCACTATCAGGACCTGGGCACAGTTCTTTCCCTGTTCCCGATGCACACGTTCTACTGGGGCGACTGGCATCGCGACCATACCGTGGGGCCCGTGAACGCGGAAAACATCTCCCCGACGGGTTGGGTGCGACAACGCGGCATGATGTTCGGCACCCATCACGATGCGCCCGTAGCATTGCCCAACAGCATGCGGGTGCTTGATGCGACCGTCACTCGCCGCACCCGTTCAGGCGACATTCTCGGTCCCACCCATCGCGTCGATGTCATCACCGCGCTCAAGGCCATGACAATTTGGCCCGCCTACCAACACTTCGAGGAACACGAAAAAGGCTCCATTGCCGCGGGTAAACGAGCGGACTTCGTGGTGCTTTCGGCGGACCCGACGGCGGTAGATCCGGAGTCGCTCGATTCCCTTCGCGTCTTGGTCACGATCAAAGACAACGAAATCGTTTACGACGCCCGCAACCCGAATGCCATTGCCGGTTTCGTGAGTGATTTCCCCGCCGGGGCGAACCTGGCCCCCGGGCATTGTTTCCTGCACATGGCCGACCGCCTCGGGCTCCGTCGGGAGTCCGCTTTCGCCGCCGGATATCGCGCGGTTCGCTGAATCAGAGAATCGGCAAAACAGTCTGCTCCCAGCAACCAACGACCGACGGATGGGAGACGTATCACCTGTCGCTAAGGCTACTCCGTCGCCCGGCCAGGCCTTGAATATTCAGACGAAAAGATCGCTCCGGCGCACGGTTTCGCCTTGAGGACTGACAGGGTGCCAAGACGGTAGATGACATGGATGATCCGCTCCCTCCCCCGCGCGGTTCCGTGCGACCACCCGTGCTGTTGGGGCTACTGGCGGGCGTCCTTTTCATCGCCAACGTTTTCCATGTGGTCACGCGATCCTGGGAGGCTTCGTTTTTCCAAACGAGCTATGCAACGATCTATTTCCCGACGGATGTGCCAACCATCCTGGAGTGGCATGAACGCCCGGGAGGGATCGAGGCTGAGCTGCGATGGGCCGCTGATCCGGAAGGTTGGGTCATTCTGAAGGACGGCGAACCCCACGCCCAGAACGACGGACCGTATCCCTTCTTTCCGGAACTGGCGGATGACATCACCTGGCACGACTACACCGTCATTCCGCAACCCGAAGGAATTGGCGCGCCGCTGCACATAACGCTGCGCTTTTTGCCGAACGAATATTGGACGAGCGTAAACCTACCGCGACCCGACTCCTACATGATCCGCACCGATCTGCCCCACGGTCGCTTCACCCAATATCCCGTCAGTGAATGGGTCGACGACTACGCCTATCTCGACGAGGCCGACCTCGCCGCAATCGATCGTATCCTCGCCGAGGAAGTCGGCCTCGAGGCATCCGATGGCACGCTCCGAAAACTCGAAAAACTGCACGCCCATTTCCGCGATGCCCTCGGCACGCGCTGCCGCGGCAATCCCGATCATGACGACCGCTGGCGCGATCCGTTCACCATCTATCAGAACATGCGCAACGGCACGGGCCAGGGCTACTGCACCCAGCATACCAACATCTTTCTCCTCTTCGCCAATCGCGCCGGTCTTTCCACGCGCACCGCCGTCGGGGCCCGCACCAAGGGGAACAACTTCATCTATACCGGCCATGCGTGGGTCGAAACCTGGGTCCCCGAACAAGGTCGCTGGGCTTGGGGCGATCCTTCTTACGCCTTGGTCTACGTGACCAATCCTAAAGGCGAAGTCATCAACAGCGTGGATCTCGCGACTCTCCGGAAACACGGAACCTGGGAGGGCGTCAGTGCCCGCGTTTACAAGGACTGGGCTTACCCGCACTTGGCGGGAGAAGAAAAGACCTTCATTGATGTGCCCTTCCCCGCCGTGGGTGATGTGGTTGAGCGCCAGTTTCTCACCAGCGCGATCTACAAATGGCGCCGCCCGCCGAACGTCGAAGACTTGCGGTCTGACTACACCCTGCTGTTCAAAAACTGGACCTTCTTTTGGGCCAATCTGGAGCGCTACTATTTCAAACCTCCGCTGGCCATCGCCAACTACCCCACCGAGGGCAACCGCACCTATTTCGTCCGCCACCTGCTCCTCTGGAGTCTGCTGGTGTCACTGCTGGGCTGGTTCTTCGCGTTCCGCCGTCACCGGCAGCAAAAGCAAACCTAGTAAGCCGAACGGTCCTATTCCTTTCCTGCTTGGGTTTACCCTTTTTCGGCCGGAGCCAACGGCGTCACATACTGGCCTAAAAATTCGCGAATATCTGCTGGAAAATCGGGATGAATATGCGCCACGACCCAATTAAAGTATCGGGTCATTTCCCGGCTCTCGGCATTGGACTGCTGCAGCGTCGGAGCCGAATAACCAAACGCCTGCGTGCCGTCATCGCGATAAATCCGCAGTTGCGGCGGCGTGGCTCCGTTACGCACGAAGAAGTCGTGAATCCGGAACTCGAATCCTTGCAGTGCATCATCCTCAATATTCCGCCACAAGGTGAGATAGGTGGAGCCGGCCGAAAAGAACCGTCGGGCCACCAGACCGGGTTCGGTTTGCGTCAGGTTGGCGGCATCCACTTCCTTGAGCGAGTTGCCCACTTCGATCGGCTCAAGCAGCTGGATCAGACTCTCCCGGTCTTCGAATTTGTTCTCATCATACTTCAAACCAACCTGGGTGTTCCCACCGGTCAGGTTCACATTGGCGACGATGGAAATTTGTTTGAACACCATGTCTTCCACCAACAGCCGCACGGTGCAACGCGCGCCGGGAGCGATCGGTCGATCTCCCACCAAGACGACACGAATACCCGAGGTGGATATGTTCATGATCTCCACCGGGAAGGCCGACAGCCCTACCACGATCTCCGCCCGCAAAGGCGAGTCCGCGGGAATTACATAACGCTTCGCCAGCCGCTGCTCAGCTTGCTCAACGTCACTCGGTGCGACTCGGAAAATGCGACCAAAGAGACCCATGGGGAGGAACCAAGGAAAACGCCCGGTACAACTTCAGCGCAAGAGGGGAATATGCGTAGCCGCACCGTCCGCCCAATAGCCGGCCCTACTGTTTCCTCACCCCGATCGACAAGGCCCGACCGGGATTGAGGGTCATCAGTTGGTGCAATTGATCCTCCGTAAATCCCGCGGCGCGCAATCGGGGCAGCATCTCCTCGAAGATCAGGGTGTAACCCCGAATCGTGCCGCCTCCGGGTTTCGCCGGATCATACCAGCCCGCGTCATGCGACAGCAGCACCTGATCCCAATACCCCGCGTCCCGCAGTTTCTGGCACAGCGCAACATGACGGTCGATCAATCGTGGCCGCACGCCATCCAGCGAAATCCACGCCCCCCGCTCGGCTGCCGTCAGCAAATCTTCATCCTGCGCCCCTTGCGCATGCACCCAGATCCACGCGGAAGGGTGCACCCCGTGCTCGGCCAGAATATCGAGCTGCGCCAATCCCGGCCCCGGCCCCGTATGGACCGCAATGGTCAACCCCGTCTCGAGGTGCGTGAGAGCTGCCGCATGAATCAAGGTGGCGTCCATTTCCGACAATTC
>CAKZMS010000429.1 GCA_937128785.1 uncultured Opitutaceae bacterium
CTGCCGCTGCAGGCGTTGCCGTACTTCTTGGCGGCGGTGGAGCTCGCTCCCCATGAAGCGCTCTATCATTATCAGGTGGGTCAGCTGTTGGGGGGGGCGCGGCAGGATTTTTTGACGAGTGGCGAATGGACGGTCGAGACCATCGATCGCGCCATGCAGCACGCGTTTGCGGAGGCGGTCCGACTCGATCCGGAGAGTCTGCCCGATGCCTATCGTTACGCCGAATCCTACTAGGATTTGGAGGAGCCGCCGTGGGATGAAGCGTTGGCCGCCTGGCGCGAGTTGGAGGAGCGGGTGGAATCGGGCACGGAGGCTCAGATGATGCGGTTGCATCAGGCCAATGTCCTGCTGTTCCAGGGTGAACTGGATTCGGCGGAAGCCATGCTGCAGGAGAACTTCCAAGGGGTGCTCGCCTCCCAACAGGATCGGCTATTGGCCCGTCTGGAGCGCCTGCGCAATCCGCCACCGCCGCCACCTGAGCCCGTGGAACCGGTGGTCGAGGAGCCGGAGTTGGTGGCCGCGGCGGACGCTGCGCCGGTGGAGTATTTGCCCTATGATCCGTATTTCAGGGTCCCGGAGTTTCGGCCGGTGACGATTCTCGAACCTACCCAAGTAGGCAGCGAGGCGGTCATGGATTATGTAGGCGAAACCGTGCCGGAACAGGGGACGCCGGGGTTGGCGT
Source organism: uncultured Opitutaceae bacterium (assembly GCA_937128785.1). Taxonomy (GTDB): domain Bacteria; phylum Verrucomicrobiota; class Verrucomicrobiia; order Opitutales; family Opitutaceae; genus Actomonas. The sequence goes on from CAKZMS010000429.1 coordinate 683, forward strand.
CTGACCCTCAAGACGAACCCGCCGAAGAGGAAACGGATGTGATCACCGAATGATGTTTCCCCGCGGCCCATCCCTTGCTTAGCTCGCGCGCTTAATGTCATCTTGGCTCAACAAACTGGAGCGTCGGTTCGAACCGTTCGCGATTTCGAACATCACGCTGTATATCGTGATTGCGCAAACGTTTGTGCTGCTCACGGCGTTAATGCAGGCCATCGATGTTAACCAACTGGTGCTCGTGCCAGCCTTGGTGCAGGCGGGTCAGATCTGGCGGTTACTGACGTTCGTGGCCATCCCGCCGGGTTTTGGAATTTTCGCGGCGTTTGCCCTGTATCTGTTCTACCTCTATGGGAATGCGCTGGAGCAGTATTTTGGGGTGGTGCGCTACAACCTGTTCCTGCTGGTGGGCTACTTGCTCACGGTGGGTATCGCGTTTGTCTCGCCGACCTCGATGGCGACCAACCTATTTCTGGGAGGGGCGGTCTTTCTGGCCTTTGCGTTCCTGAATCCGGACTTCACGCTGCACCTGTTCTTCATTCTGCCGGTGAAGATCAAGTGGTTGGCGCTGATCACCTGGGTGTTCTACGGCTTCACGTTTGTCACCGGAGGTCCGACCGAGAAGCTGGGCGTGTTGGCGGCGACGGGAAACTTTCTGCTCTTCTTTGGTAAGGATATCATCCAGCGGATCAAAACCGGTCGTCGCCGCGTTGAGCAGCGGGCGAAGCGTCAGCGTGAGCGCGAGGACATGGCGGGTCCGATGCACACGTGCTCCGTTTGTGGGCGCGACAGCAACGCCGATACGGATTTGGGGTTTCGCTACCGCACGGAAGGGGATCAGGAAGTGTGTTATTGCGAAGATCATCTGCCCCCCAAGCAGAGCTGAACCCAACCACGGTAGATGAAGAAAAAACGGCATACCCGCCCCGGCGGCCCCAGTGAATTGCTGACCCCCGGCCATTGGCTGCAGTGGGCCATCGGTGAGTACGAGCGGCACGATCTGTCGCTCGGACAGATCTCCGACAATGCCCACGACGAGGCATTGTATTTGATTTTACGGACGTTGGATCTGCCGCTGGACAGCGAACCCGACGTGTTGGACATCATTCTTGATGACTCGCACCAGGCGGCGCTGCGGGAGAACTTTTCCCAGCGCATCGCTGAGCGTGTGCCCGCCAGCTACCTGACCAAGGAGGCTTGGTTGGGGGAGCACCGGTTTTACTGCGATGAACGCGTGCTCACACCGCGCAGTTATTTTCTGGAGCTGATTCCCACCATGGCGGGATACCTGCCCACGGGGGTGCCCGTGCGCGACGTCGTCGACGTTTGCACCGGTTCGGGCTGTCTCGCCGTGCTGCTCGCCTACGAATTTGATCGGGCGCGGGTCGATGCGGTCGAGCTCTCGCCGGATGCCCTGGAGGTCGCAAAGATCAATGTAGCCGAACACGGGATGACGGATCGTATCACGCTGCATGAAAGCGACGTTTTTGATGCCGTGCCCGAGCGACGCTATGACATTATCCTGAGCAATCCGCCTTACGAACCGAGTGCGGTGTGCGAAGCGCTGCCGGAGGAGTTTAAACACGAACCGCGCATGGCTTTGGATGGAGGCACGGACGGTTTAGTGATCATCCGCAAGCTGATGGCGCAGGCGGTGGATCGATTGCAGCCGCATGGCATCGTAGTCTTGGAAGTCGGGGCCTTGAAGCCGGTGGTGCAGGAGACCTGGCCGAAGATGCCGATGCGGTGGTTGAAGACGCAGGATGCGATGAATTGCGTGTGCCTTATCCGTGCAGTGGATGTGATGAAGCAGTTTGGGTGAGGGGGACGGCGGGTCCTGAAGTTCGGGCGGTTTGCCGGGATCACGTCGGCTCCGCCTTCGCCGAGGCTTTGGCGAGAATGGGAAGTGGCGGTGGTAGGAGTCGGGACGGTCTGATTGCGGAGATTTGCCTGCTGCTCGGACCGGCGAAGGGGTCACGTCGGAAAATGTGAATTACGCCCTCCTTCGCCAAGGCTTCGGAGGGCTACATTAACATTCTAACGACGTGACCCCGTGGCTTCGGAGACGTTTCAGGAGTTTTGTAGCCGTTGCTCCTTCTTGCTGACCGCTCAGCCATTCGTGGTTTGTAACTTTTCCTAGGCTACGGTGTTTTTCTCGTATGACGACGACCCCTCCGGCTGACGATGCCATCTTGGCGATCACCCGCCCTCATGCGGACTTGATGAAGTATTACCTCATCGCGTCGTTCGTGATTCCGCCGATTTTTCCGATCCTCATGATCGTTGGTGCGATCCGCTACCGAACGATGCGCTACAAGTTCACCGACGAGGGCATTTCGATGAGCTGGGGCCTGCTTTTCCGCAAAGAGATCATCATCCAATACTCGCGCATTCAGGACATTCACCTGCGTTCCAACATGGTCGAGCGTTGGTTGGGACTGTCGAAGGTCTTGGTGCAAACGGCGAGCGGCAGTTCGAGCGCCGAGATGACCTTGGAAGGCCTGAAGGAATTCGAAGCGGTGCGGGACTTTCTCTACCACCGCATGCGCGGGGTGAAAGACGAACCGGCTTCGGTATCCGCCAGCCCGGCTTCCCCTCGGCCGGCTGGTTCGGATGACGAGTTGACGGCGACGTTGCGTGAAGTGGCGTCGGAGTTGCGGGCGCTGCGCGCGGAGCTCGCGGATCGAAAGGACGATCGTGCTTAGGCGACTTGAAGAACGGGCTTATTTTTGGCTCCGGGTGCCGCCCGAGCCCGAGCCTCCGGCGGGTGCGCCGGGTTCGCTGCAGACCTTTCGGGCGGGTAAGAATTACCTCTACCTACGGATGTTTGTTTGGGTGGGCACGCAGATCGGTGCGGTCTTCGGCTTGTTGTTTTCGCTCTACTTTATCGACGAGTTGGAACTGCAAATTGAGATGGAGCGCGCGGCCAATGAACGGGAGGCCCGCGCGGCCCGAGAGGTGACGCCGGCGGCGGAGGCGGTCGAGCCGGAGATTTCCATTCCGACGGAGACGTTGGCAGAGGTGGAACCCGGGGTATACGAAACGCAGCGGCAGGAAAATGCGCCTCCTCCGCAGGAATTCAACCCGGCCGATATTCCACGCGGCGTCTTTCACCAGGTGTTTCACAACGTCGCCCCGCGGTGGCTGCGGGAGTTGCCCCAACGTATTCCCGGTGAGGCGTTGTTCTGGATCAAGTTGGCCGAGCTCTTCGGTCTGTTCCTGTTTGGGCTGCAGTTTTTCTGGACGCTCTTGGCGGTGCGGATCGATTACGCCCAGCGGTGGTATATGGTGACCGATCGCAGTCTGCGACTGCGGTGGGGCGTGGTGAAGATTCAGGAAACCACCATGAGCTTTGCGAATCTCCAGCAGGTATCGGTGCATCAAGGCCCGCTACAGCGTTTCCTGAAAATTGCGGATGTCGAAGTGCGGTCCGCGGGCGGTGGCTCGGGGGAGGAAGAGCAGGGCGGCGACTCCATGCACCGTAGTGTGTTCCACGCGGTGGAAAATGCCCCGGAGATCCGCGATTTGATTTTGACCCGGCTGAAGCGCTTCCGCCAAGCCGGCCTCGGCGAGCCGGATGATGCGAAGGACCAGCCTGCCGAGTCAGTTCCGCCAGAGAAGGTCGACGGAAATGCGTTGGATGCCGCTCAAGAGTTGCTGGCGGAGACGCGGGCGTTACGGACGGAGCTAAAGTGAGCAGGTAGGGTTGGCCGCCGGGCGGACCGGGCGCGGCGGAGTGGTGGACCTGTAGGATGGAGCCGGACGGCCCATCCTCCTTCGCCAAGGCTTCCCCGCCGTCGAGACTATGGCGGACAGGTCGGCGGACAAGTCGGTCCGTCCCTACCTTCAGGTCGGCATCCGCTAGCTACTCTTCCGTGAATCCAATATCCTCCCAATCGTAGGCGCTCAGTGGGTTGGTGGGCCAACCCTCGACGGCGGGATCGACCAAGAGGGAGACGGCGTAGTGGCCCACGGGAATGATGGGCATTTCAGCCAGCAGGATTTGGTCGAGCTGATGATACAGTTCGCGACGTTTATCGGTATGCATTTCGCGACGGGCCAGGTTGAGGAGGCGATCAAACTCGGGGTGGCTCCAGTTGGTCTCGTTGGCGGGTGACGCCGTCGAATTCAACTCATAGAGCTCGGCGGGCTCGGGAGAAAATGGCAGCCAGCCGGCGCGGGATACTTGAAAGTCGCCGCGACGGCGGGTGTCCAAGAACACTTTCCACTCCTCGTTCCGCAGCTCCACCGCGACGCCGAGATTGGTGCGCCACATTTGTTGAACCGCCTCGGCGACCTGCCGATTGCGATCCAAGGTATTGTAGAGGTATTCGACGGGGGGGAAACCCTCGCCGTTTGGGTAACCCGCATCGGCCAGCAGAGCTTGAGCGGCGGCGAGGTCTTCTTTGACCAGGGCAGTGGGTTCATGGCGGCTGGGCACATTGCCGATGAAGGCGTAAGCCGGCGAGCCGCCGGTGCGGAGGACCACGTCAGAAATCTGTTGGCGGTTGATCGCCATGGCAAAGGCCCGCCTGACCCGCGCGTCGTTGAAGGGTGGACGGGCGTTGTTGAAAATCATATAACGGGATCCGACCCGACGATAGCGATGGAGCGCAGGGTGATTCTCGGCCGCATAAACTTCCATTTTATTGGCGGGCAATCCGGACGTGATGTGCAACTGGCCGGAGCGAAATGCCCGCTCCTGGGTGTCCATATTCCCCATCGCGATAAAACGGACCTTGTGGAGGCGAACCGGAGCGTGGAAGTGGGGATTGACGGTCACCTCCACGAACTGATCGTGACGCCAATCGGTCAGCCTGAAGGGGCCGTTTGAAACCAACTGGCCGGGTTCGAGGAAGTCATTGAGAGGATCGTAAAAATCACCGGTCGCGGTGACCGTCGCCTCATGCAAGGGATACCACGGGTAGTTGGGCAGACGATCCAGGAACATGGCGTCGGGTTCACTCAGTTCCATCTGCAAGGTGAACGGGTCGACCTCACGAATTCCAACTTGGGAAAAATCCGACTCGCGGCCCGTGCGGTAGTCTTGGGCTCCGACAATCGGATCGGCGAAATTGGCGAGTTCGGCTCCGAGCGATGGCGTCAACAAACGTTGGAAAGATCGCACCCAATCATGGGCGGTGACCGTTTCGCCGTTGGACCACTTAGCCTCGGGACGCAGATAAAAGGTGTAGGTGCGGCCATCGGGTGACAGTTCCCAGCGCTCGGCGGCGGCGGGTTCGAATTCCGTGGCATCTTCGTTCCAGCTAATGAGCCCCTGCCACAAAGCGGACATGATGTTGCTCTCCGGCGAACCGGTGCTGCGGTGGGGATCGAGTGACGAGGGTTCGCTGCCGACCGTGATCAGCAGAGTGTTTTCCGTCCGCGCCAGTTCAGTTGGGTGGGTGCGGTTGCAACCTCCGAGGAAGGCCGCCGCAACCAGAGCGATTAGTATCGGACGAGGCATGGGGCTCATCGGAGCACGAACCCCGCCAACCCTCAATCGTTACCGGCGGGCTCGTCGGGTAGGCGGGTGGGCAGCTCAGCGGCCTGCCAGTCGCTGACGCCACCGATGTTGGCGACCGTGAAGCCCTCCTTGGCCAGGATGGCAGCGGCTTGGCCGGAGCGATTGCCGGATCGGCAGTAGAGGTAGATCGGGGCGGCCTTGGACTCGGCCAAAACATGGGCCCATTTCGTGCGATCGCCTTTCAGGTCACTGAGGGGCAGGAGATGAGCGGGCGCGGCCACGCCGGATTCCCATTCGTTGGGCTCACGCACATCGATGATAATGCCTTCGCCGGTACGGACCTTCGCGGCGGCTGCGCGGGGTTCTTCGCGGGGAGCACCGGCCGCGAACAGGGATCGGACGGTGAAGAAGAGCATCAACCCAATGACCAGCAGGAACAGTTTAGTGAGCGGAGACATGGTGGAACCGTAGGAGAGGTGCGGATGAATTCAACTGCAGTGCGCTGGTTGGGCCCAAAAAACCGGCACCCGTGGGTGCCGGCGCAATAAGGGGAGACGAGGCTTATTCCGCTGCGGCGGGAGCTGCGGGCGAAATCACCTCGAGCAGTTCGACCTCGAAAATGAGGGCGGCGCCGCCGGGGATCATACCCGAGCCGTTGTCGCCGTAGCCGAGATTCGGCGGGATGGCCAATTTCCACTTTGAGCCCTGGGGCATCAGCTGAAGGGCTTCGACCCAGCCGGGGATTACGCCGGTCACGCCGAATTCGATCGGTTGTCCGCGTTGGACCGAGCTGTCGAAGACGGTACCGTCGACGAGGGTGCCGTGGTAGTGGACCTTGACCTTGTCGGCCGTGGTGGGCTTGGCCCCGCTGCCCTCGGTGAGGACTTCGTATTGGAGGCCGGAAGCAGTGGTGGTGACTTCAGGTCGGGCGCCGTTGGCAGTGAGGAACTTCATCGCACGTTCTTCCTCGTTGGCGATTTCCGCACGTTGCGCGGCTTGGGCACGTTCGCGAATCTCGCCGAAGGCGGCGCGGATCTCTTCATCCGACATGCGCGACTCGGTGCCATTGATGGAGTCGCGGAGACCCGCGATCAGGGCCTCGGCATCTACGTCGATATTGGTATCGCGGGAGATGTCGTTGCCGATGTTGCGGCCGATGCCGTAGCTCACTTTTTGGTCGAGGGTATCGAGGACTACGTTACGGGCGATGGGATCAGTGGTGTCGCTGTTCATGGAAGTTGCCGCGGGGACGGTGGTGGTTTCAGGCTCCGGCGTGGCGGAGGTCGCGGAGGCGGATTCCTTCTGGCAGGCGCTTTGGGTGAGGAGGACGCCGGCCAAGAGGAGTGACGTGGAAAGGACGGCGTTGAGAGGTTGGCGGGGGGAGGATTTCATGACGTAAACTGTCGAGTGAGTAGCACCGGAGTTCGGCTGACAAGTCCTGGGGTAGGTTATCTTCCGGTCCCGCGGTGGGGAGTTGATGATTGCCTCGGTCGGATCGCGACGGTGCCTTTTGAGCCGTGCGCGATGTTGAGATCCGCGAAGAACCGACCGGACTGTTTGAGATTCTGAAGTTCGAAAATCTGGTCGCCCGTG
>CAKZMS010000430.1 GCA_937128785.1 uncultured Opitutaceae bacterium
CTCCATGTCCGTCCCCAGTCAGCTTCGCCCAGCGCGTTGGCCGCAAAGCAGGTTATGGACTACCTCGGTGAGGCGATGCTGACCCTGGCAACGCTACCGTTAGGGTTGGCCATCGCGCTGGCCATCAAAGTGTCCTCCCGGGGTCCGGTGCTGTTTCAACAGCAGCGCGGCGGGCGCAACGGCCGGGCGTTCGGGATGCTGAAATTCCGGACCATGCGGGTCGGCGCGGAAGCGGAACAGGCGAACCTGGCGGAGCAAAACGAATTGAAGGGACCCGCCTTCAAAATGACGAATGATCCTCGGATCACCGGTCTGGGGCGCATGCTGCGGCGCCACAGTTTGGACGAGCTGCCCCAGCTCTGGAACGTATTGCGCGGTGAGATGAGTCTGGTCGGTCCGCGACCGCTGCCCTTGGCCGAGGTGCAGGCGATTGCGGAAGGAGACGATCGGCGGCGCCTGAGCGTGAAACCGGGGATCACCGGCTTGTGGCAAATCAGCGGTCGCACGGATTTGGCTGACTTTGCCGACTGGGTGCGGCTCGATCTGGCCTACATCGACCAATGGAGTCTCTGGTTGGACACCAAGATTTTGTTGGCAACCGTGCCCGTGGCCTTGCTGGGTAAGGGCAGCAAATAACCCCGTTATTCTGGGTAATTGGCGGTTTTTGTGCTTTTGGTGAGCTCAAACGGGGACCAGCCTCTGACGAAATATCAGGTCGGAGCCCTCTCCGATTCCGTTCGTCCTTCACTCGCCCATGTTTCGATTCATAGCCCGCCGACTGCTGGAGACCATCCCGGTTCTTCTGATCATCATAACGGCGACCTTTTTCATGATTCGGTTTGTTCCCGGCGGACCGTTTACTTCGGAGAAAGCGGTCAGTCCGGAAATCAAAGCCAATCTCGAAGCCCACTACGGTCTCGATAAGCCACTTTATCAGCAGTATTTCGACTACCTCGGCAGCCTCCTGCAGGGAGACTTTGGTCCGTCATTCAAATACCCAAACCGCACGGTGAACGAAATTATTTGGGACAAGCTTCCCGTGTCATTGGAGCTGGGACTAACATCCCTGGTCGTCGCGCTGATTCTCGGCATCACGCTCGGCGTGGTCGCCGCAATCAAGCGGAACACGTGGATGGATTACTTTTCTTCGTCCATCGCCATGACCGGAATCTGCATTCCGACGTTTGTGTTGGGACCGCTCCTGGTGCTGGTCTTCGCCATTCACTTGGGATGGTTCAACGCTTCGGGTTGGTATACCAGCTATGACCGGGTGCTGCCCGCCGCGACCTTGGGGTTGGTTTACTCGGCCTATGTCGCCCGGCTCACTCGCGGCGGCATGTTGGAGATCCTCAACCAGGATTACATCCGCACGGCCCGCGCCAAAGGAGCCAGTGAGTTCCGCGTCATCTTCCGTCACGCCCTGCGCGGTGGTTTGCTGCCCGTCGTATCATTCCTCGGTCCCGCCATCGCCGGCATCCTTACCGGATCCTTTGTGATCGAAACCATCTTCCAAATTCCCGGCCTGGGTCGCGAGTTTGTGAACAGTGCCTTCAACCGTGACTACACCTTGGTGCTTGGCACGGTCATTCTCTACGCGAGCCTAATCATCTTCCTCAATCTCGTGGTCGACGTGGTACAGGTGTGGCTGAACCCGAAACTCAAATTCGATTAAGCCGCCATGTCGCTCTCGCTCTCCCCTGCCGCTGACAAACTTCCCGCCGGTCTTCCGGTGACCGAAATC
>CAKZMS010000431.1 GCA_937128785.1 uncultured Opitutaceae bacterium
AACCGGTGAAGTAGCCGCCCACGTAAGACGGACTGCCGTTGCGAGCGATGTGTTCGCGGATGAAATCGGGCACGCCCCAGCGCAGGGCGAAGAAGTCCTCGTTGCGGGCCTGCCAAGTGACCTTGTAGTTCTCCGGTTCCGGTTTGAAGTAGGTATCGCCGAGCTTACCACCGTGCACCTTTTCCAGATTTGGCGTGGAGTGGGCGTGGGACCAATTGAACTTCATCTCCACCCAGATCGGGCCATCGAACGCATCGCCGAGTCGCTCCATGGCGCGGCGCGTGATGACCTCCGCGGTGCGGCTGGTGCTGCCCCCGGAGTCGAGGTTGGCGGAGAATGGCGCGCGGTGGATCAGCTTCACCGGGCGGTCGGCGGCGAGAGCGCCGGCGATGATGACGTCGTCCATCCAGTCCTGGCGCTCTTGCGGGGTCATGCCGCCCATGCCTTCGCCGTGGGAGAGGCCGATGCCATCGAGGTTGGGGTATTCCTCCAAAACCTGGGTCACGCTTTCGCGCAGGTAGCGGCGCACGATTTCCGAGGTGTCACCGGGCCCGTAGTAGTGGGGGTAAAAATTGTGGGTCGCCACCCCGTGCGCTTCCGAGAAGGCCCGATTCACGAAAATGCTCCAACTGACGATGTAGGTGTCCAGGCCGCGCTCTTTGGCGAGCCGGAAGATCCCGCGGTAGAGCTGTTGCCACTCCGCGAACTCGGCGTCCGTCCAAGGGCTGGCTTCCGGGAAGTTTCGCGGCCGGATCATGTAGGAATACGGATGGATGTTCCAGAGGCTGATCGAGTTGAAACGGTTCGCCACCATCATGTCCAAGAACGCCTTCCAGAACGCCAAGTCCTTGACCGTGTCGACATGTTGATCGAGGGCCGAGCTGGGCCGGTAGGTGTCCCACGGCAGGTTGAATTTGATCCCACGAAATGCCTGTTGGGGCGCAGCGGTGGTGGCGGTGACCTCGGCGAGAGGCGTGCCGTTGGCCAAGGATTCGACGAGGTTGAGGGCTCCGTAAATCATGCCGCGGTGGTCGCCGCCGTAGATGGTGATGACCTTGCCTTCTGGGATGATGGCAAAGGCCTCGGGGGCATATTGAGTGGAGTTGACGGCCAGGCTGATCAGGTGGAAGTAGCCGGCGCGTTCGGCCATAACATCGTGACCTTGGGCGATCAGGGTTTCGCTGATTTTGCCGGCCGCGTAAGCTGCTTGCGGTACCTCGCGATCGTGGAGGACATAAACCTTGGCGGCGGAGACGAGACTGGGGATCAGGCCGATCAGCAGAGCCAACGAGAAGGAGAAAATTTTCATGGCGGGGGAGAGGGGGGGCGGACGAGGGAATCGCTACGGCTGGCGGCGGAAAGGGGAATCGAGTGATAATCTCCTAGCGAGGCACTGAGGCAAATTCGGCGTGAGTCTTCCAATCGACTGCAGCGTGGTGGCTGAATCCCCAGACGGGGGTAACACTTCCTGCTGAAGCACGGCACTACGTTTTAACCGTTGGCAGCCCCGACCGGAGGGCTTCGCGGGAAACGTTGCGCGGTTCGAGCGGATGGTCCGTGGTGGGCTTCATGCGTTGTTTGTTTGCCAGCTGGGGGTTTGCCGTGATGGCGGTTGCCGGATGGTCGGCGGAACCTAGCCATATCGCTCCTGAAGTGTTTTGGGAAACCGGACTGCCGGGGTTATCCGCCGAGGAAACAGCCGGTAGCCAGCCCTGGGAGATTCCGGTTTACCAGTTGAGTTGCGCTTCGTGCTTGGAGTCGTTTGCGGCGATCCTGAGCGGAGACGAGGAACCGTCGGCTATGTTCCTCCTCAATACCTCCAAACTCGCGGATCGGGAGATCGCCCGCGTGATGTTGGCGGTGGTGCTTGCTCAGCCGAACGAAGCGAAGAGGCGGCGGGTGTTTCGGGACCTATTGGCGGACTATCTGCAGTCGCCGGCGGACTACCTGAACGATCCCGCCGCATGGCAGTTGCACGCCTTGGCGAAGTGGGGCCAATCGGGTGAATTGCCGGGTGGTCCCAAACCGTGGGCCGCCGCCCTGAATCGCCTGCACGCGCACAATCGTTTGTTGGGGCAGCTGGACGTCTACCGAACCCCATCGTGGTTGAGCATGGAGGAGGATGCGCGCCGGGTGCCGGCGGATGACGAACTGGAGCCAGCCGGCTTGCAGTATCGATTGATGATGACAGCTGAGCCTGCGCTGCAGCCGGATTGGGATCGTTTACAGTCAAACCCGGAACAGCCCGCGCGCGTGAATCAGATCGAGTTTAATCCGCGGGTGGCCTTGGATCGTAAGTCATGGAACGAGCTCCTGCGGGAATTGGAGCGAGGCGTCCTGTGGTATTGGAGTGAAGACGCGTCCGCGCAATCGGACTGGATCACGCAGTGGCGGGACAAAATGGAAGCTTTGCCCGACTATCCAGCCCGGCGGAAATTTTTCATCGAAACCTTTCGCGCCGCCCGGCTGTGGAAACGAAAAGGCGAGTGGTCGTTGGTCGAATTCCTGCAACAACCCCCCCGCGACCGGTGATGGGGATGGTGAACGACGGATGACTAATGACCAATGGACAATGGATAATGACGAATGACGAATGACGAATGACGAAGGTCTAAGGACGCTGTTGCGGGCACTGGAAACGCCGGCTTAAGCACGGAGCTACGAGATACCCGGTTGGGGCGGATGGGGAAGGAGAAGAATGGTGAAATTAGCTTCCGGATGGCATGCGGCGGGGCAGCATCGTGAGTTTTTCACCGAGAGCGGCGCGGCGTTGGCGGCGATCGAACGAAATGAAAGCGTCGCAACCGATCTCCAGCGCGACGGCCACATGGAGAAGATCCAGGCTTCGAGTGGCGTATTTGACGGAATGACGGATCGCAAGCTCGATGGCACGGGAGAACGTTCTGGCTAGATCGTAGCGGGGACGGAAGAGCCGACCCTCGATCCGGTCTGATTCGATGAGGCCAAGCGAGGCCGCGAGTTGGCGTGAGGTGATTTCATTCCGATACCGTTTGAGCTGCAGGGCGTTGATCATTTC
>CAKZMS010000432.1 GCA_937128785.1 uncultured Opitutaceae bacterium
CCCACCGGCGCCCCGGCCCCGTTGGAGATGATCGTGCGGGTGGTGGGAAGATTGACCACCGAGGCGGGCGGTGCCGGCGCCCCGGGGAGGTGCAATCGCATCATGTCCTTGCGGGCCACCAACTGCTTGATTTTTCGGCCGCCGAACAGGAGGTAGAGCGGCACGCCCACGTAGGGAATCAATACGATCCCGAGGAGCCAGGCGATGGTGTTGCCCGGTTGGCGCTTTTCGCTCATCAGCCGGGCGATGGCGAAAACCGCGAGGATGAACCCGCCGACCGTGAGCAGATGCGGCCAGATGCTCGTCGATACCACTTCCGTCACGTCATCAATGACAGTCGGGGAGATGGGGGAATCGGCCATGATGCTTTAGAGTTAGCGATACCGCCCACCGGGTCAACGGGACGAATCCGGGTCACGAACCGCTCCCATGGGGTCTAAACCATGAAAAAATCCAGAATCCGCCTGTTCCGGGGAAGAAAATAAAGTCATGATCGCTCTGGCGATTTAACCGCAGGCGAGTCTGCTTAACTTCCGTCAGGTTCCTACTTTACCATGCCTTCCCCTACTGTTGCTCCCCGTATCGGATTCATCGCGTCATTTATCGTGCTCATGGCCCCGGCCCTATCCGGTCAAGTTGAATTTCCCGCCGCCAGCCCGGCGGTTGTCGTGCAGCAGGAAGTGGGGCTGACGAATTTTGAGATCTCGTATTCTCGTCCGAGTGTAAAGGGTCGCGAAATTTTCGGTCGGCTCGAAAGCTACGGTGAAGTCTGGCGAACGGGTGCAAACGCCGCGACCAAGCTGACTTTTGACTCCGAAATCAAGTTCGGCGGCCGACCCGTTGAGGCCGGCACCTACGCTCTTTTTACCATCCCCCAAAAGGGATCATGGACCGTGATCCTCAATCGGGTTTCCGACCAGTGGGGCGCTTCACGCTACGACGCCGATCAAGATGTGCTCCGTGTCGAGGTGCCGGTGGAGGAGGTGCCCGAGCTCATCGAAACGTTGCACATCGGGTTTGATCAGCTGCGGGACGAGTCGGCCGTTTTGGAAATAGCCTGGGAACGCTCCCGGGTGCGGGTGCCGATAGAAGTCGACGTGCGGGATCGACTCCAGCCGCAGATCGAAGCCGCTATGGGTTCGGGGCAGAAACAGCCCGACTACATCTACTTTCAGGCCGCGTCATTTTATTACGATCACCGCATCGATTTGAATCGGGCGGCGGAATGGGTGGATCTGGCCTTGGACCAAAATCCGCGGGCGTTTTGGATGCTGCATCTGAAGGCAAAAATTCACGCGGAGCTCGGGAATACGGACATTGCCATCGCCGCGGCGGAGGCATCGACGGAACAGGCGGTCGCGCAGGAAGGTCCCTCCAGCGGCTACAAGGTGATGAACGACGCTTTGCTCGCCTCGTTACGGTAAGTCTGTGAGCCTCTGATAATCCGACATGACGACGTTTTCCGAACACCAGGCTGAGCCTAACGAACACCGCGAGGAAGAGGCACGCACCGGCTTGCTCGGATTTCCCACGTGGCGGCGGGTCTACATCGCCGTGCTGGTGGTCTTCGTTGTCACGGTGTTGGCCATGTGGGGGTTCAAAGTCTATTACGCATGACCGCGATTGATTACGTAGTGCTGTTCGGCACGATCCTCAGCATCGCCATTTACGGAGTCATGGCGACGCGCCAGGTCGGGGGGCTGGATACGTATTTGAAGGGAGATCAGCGCATCGGGTGGGGCACGATCGGACTCTCCGTCATGGCCACGCAGGCCAGCGCGATCACTTTTCTCTCCACGCCAGGTCAGGGGTTTCAAAGCGGATTGGGGTTCGTGCAAAACTACTTCGGTCTGCCGTTGGCGCTCATCATCGTGGCCGGGGTTTTCCTCCCGATCTATCGCCGCCTGAAAGTATATACGGCTTACGAATATCTGGGGAAACGGTTCGATGGGAAAACCCGCCTGTTGGGCGCCGCGCTGTTTCTCCTTCAACGGGGTCTCGCCGCGGGCATCACCATTTACGCGCCCGCCATCATCGTCTCATCCGTCCTCAACTGGCCCTTGGGCATCACCGTGCTGGGGACCGGAATACTGGTGGTGATCTACACCGTATCCGGGGGCAGTGAGGCCGTGAGTCTCACTCAGCGCTACCAAATGGCCGTGATCCTGGTCGGTATGGCTTTGGCCTTTATCATCGTGCTGGTGAAGATGCCCGACCATGTGTCGCCGGATGGAGCCCTCGCCGTCGCGGGGGCCATGGGCAAGCTCAATGCCGTCGAATGGAACTTCGATATCAACGAGCGGTACACGGTTTGGTCGGGGATTTTCGGCGGTTTGTTTTTATCGCTCTCGTACTTCGGCACGGATCAATCCCAAGTCCAGCGCTACCTCACCGGCCGTTCCCTGCGCGAAAGCCGGATGGGGTTGATGTTCAATGCGGTGCTCAAGATTCCGATGCAGTTTTTCATCCTGCTGCTCGGCGTGTTCGTATTTGTATTCTACCAATTCGAGCGACAGCCGGTGTTCTTCAATGAAACCGCCTGGACTTCGCACAAGACGGGGGAACACGTCGCGGTCTTTGACGACTTGGAAAATCGGTTCGACGCCGTGCAGTCCGACAAGTCCGTCGCGATCGACGCCTTCTTGTCGGCGCGGGATGCCGGTGACGCCGCCGCCGAAACCGCCGCGCGTGAAACCATGCTGGCCCTGCACGAGGACTCTCAGGAAATCCGCGCCGAGGCGCAGACCGCGTTGCTCGCGACCGATGCTGAAATCAAAGCGAGCGATGCCGATTACGTCTTCATCACCTTCATTCTGAATTACCTGCCGCAGGGCCTGGTGGGGCTGCTGATCGCCGTCATTTTCTGTGCGGCGCTTTCCTCCACCGCCTCGGAGCTCAACGCGTTGGGTTCGACCACCACGGTCGATTTCTATCGGCCTGTCTTCAGTCCCGACGCCGATGATGCGCACCGCCTGACGGCTTCCAAGCTGTTCACCGCCATGTGGGGCGCAGTGGCGATCGGTTTCGCGTTGTTCGC
>CAKZMS010000433.1 GCA_937128785.1 uncultured Opitutaceae bacterium
GCCGCTGACATCGCCTCCGGTCACAAACCCGAAATCGTCACCCGATTCCCTCCCGAGCCCAACGGTTACCTCCACCTCGGTCACGCCAAATCCATCTGCCTGAACTTCGGTATCGCCGTGGAAAACGGCGGCCGTTGCAACCTGCGCTTCGACGATACCAATCCCGTCAAAGAAGACACCCTCTTCGTTGATTCGATCACCGAAGACATTCGCTGGCTCATCGGAGACTGGGCCGACAGCCGGCTCGGTCTGCAGACTCCGGGAGCCAAACCCGTTCACCAGGAAGTCGATGGCCAACAAGATTTCTACGCCGCGCCCCTGGCATCCGGAGAAGGTGCGCCCTTCTTCGCCTCCAACTACTTCGAGCAACTCTACCTCTACGCCGAACGGCTGATAGAAAAGGGTCTCGCTTTCGTGTGCGACCTCAGCCCGGAAGAAGCTGAAGCCTATCGTGGCTCACCCACCGAACCCGGCCGCAACAGCCCGCATCGCGATCGATCCGTTGCAGAAAATCTGGATCTGTTCCGCCGGATGAGGGCGGGAGAATTCTCCGACGGCACGAGAACGCTGCGCGCCAAGATTGATATGGCTTCGCCCAATATCTGGTTGCGAGATCCGTTGCTCTATCGCATCCGCCACGTCGCCCACCATCAAGCGGGCGACACGTGGTGCATTTACCCGCTTTACGATTTTGCCCACTGCCTGAGCGACTATCTCGAGGGCATCACCCATTCGCTTTGCACCATCGAGTTCGAGGTGCATCGCCCACTTTACGATTGGATCCTGGAGTCCCTCGATCTGCCCCGCACACTTCCCCGCCAGATCGAATTCGCGCCTCTCAACTTGGCCTATACCTTGTTCAGTAAACGCCGGGTACTGAAGTTGGTCGCCGAAAACGCGGTTGATGGCTGGAACGACCCCCGCCTGCCGACGCTGGCCGGACTGCGTCGACGCGGGATTCCAGCCTCCGCCATCCGCAACTTCGCCTACCACATCGGTATCACCAAATTCGAAAGCCTGACCGAGGCCGCGGTTTTTGACGGCACCGTGCGGGACGAACTGAATGCGCGGGCCGACCGTCGCATGGGCGTGCTCCGTCCGCTCAAGTTGGTGCTCACCAACCTGGCGGCGGATGAGACCTACGAAAGCGAAGCACCCAACCACCCCAAGGACGAAAGCCGCGGTTCCCGCCTGGTCCGGTTGGAGCGAGAGGTTTATATCGAAGCGGACGATTTTGCCGAAGTGCCGCCACCCAAGTTCCGCCGGTTGAAGCCCGGCGGCAGTGTTCGCCTCAAATACGGCTGCATCATTACCTACGAGAATGTCGTGAAGAATGACGCGGGTGAAGTCATCGAGGTGCACGCCACCGCCGACCTGACCACGCGCCGCGGCCAGCCCAAGTCAGACCAAAAAGTAAAGGGTACGATCCACTGGGTCGGTGCCTCCCAGGCGTGCGATGCCGAGGTGCGACTCTACGACCGGCTCTTCAATGTGCCTGAACCCGGAGCGCAAGAAGACTTCATGGCCTGCCTGAATCCCGATTCCTTGGACACCGTCCCGGCTAAACTCGAACCGTCCTTGGCGGGAACCATTCCCGGTGAAGTTTATCAGTTTGAACGACTCGGTTACTTCACCGCAGATTCCCAGGACAGCACGGCAGATAAACCGGTCTTCAATCGGACGATCACCTTGAGAGACACCTGGGCGGGTAAGTAATTTCCACCATCGCAATTCGCCTGCAATTAATGCTTCATGGCTCCTCATTTTCCGAGCGATGTCGAAATTCCTGCTAGTTGATGACAACGAAGAGCTGCTTGCGGTGCAGGCAGCCTATCTTGAGGCACACGACCAGGAAGTGTTGCTGGCAGTGAATGGTCGGGAGGCCCTGCGTCACCTCGAAGATGAGAATGTGGATATTATGGTCACAGATGTGATCATGCCGGAGATGGAGGGTTTCGAAACGATCATGGAGGTGAAGAGCCTGCGCCCCAACCTGCCCATCATTGTCGTTTCCGGCGGAGGACGAGTCGGGGCTACGGATTATCTTTCGATGGCCAGGAGCATGGGGGCGCATGCGGCGATGAGTAAACCGGTCGCTCCCGCCGCGTTGCTGGCCGAGGCCAGATTCCTGATCGACAAACAGACCGCCAGTTAATCGCACACAGGTGGTCCGCCCCGCATTCGTTGCTTCTAAGTTCGACTCGGGTGCAGTCAGAGGTGCATCGTACGTCGCGATGCAACTACCCCGGTTCGTTCTCCGCGTCTTCCCCAGCGCCACTTTTTTGATTGGATTCTTCCTTCCCTTATTCACCTCCGGTGCCTCCGCGGAGGATGTCGGACGCCCCGAACTGCTGTTTAGGGAAGACTGGGCGGCAACTCCGGCTCAGTTACCTGTCGATCAATCACATGTCGCCCACCCTGACCTGCAGCTTCATCTCCATGGTCCCTCCCGCGACCTCATCAAAAAGAGTCATCACGACCAACCGGCGGATGATCCACACTATATCTGGTCAGGACGATGTGCCGTGGGCAACTGGGCCGTCTCCTTGGAGCGACTCACGGGAGCCTTCGACCTCACGGGCCAGGCAAAGGTCCGGTGGCGGACCAAACAGTCCGGGTTTCGGACCCTGCGTATCATGGTTCGAACGGCGGAAGGACAGTGGCTCGTCGGACACCTCGGAGATGATGCCTCCCGGGACTGGCGGATTCGGGAGTTCAACATGATCGATATGCAGTGGCGGAACCTGCTGATCGAGACCGTCGTTGAGGAGGATCCCGTCCTGACGGATCCGGACCTGAGCCGAATCACGCATATCGGATTCACCGACTTGATGCTCGGCGGCAACAGCCGGGCGTGTTCCCGATTGGATTGGATCGAAGTCTACGCTCACCCATCTTCGACTGAATGAGACTCCCTCCCCCTCGTGTCTGGCTGTGCGTTTGGGCGCTGGCGATCGCCGTTGATCTATTCGCAAAAACCGAAGTGTTCGATCCGCCGGACACAAACTATTCGCAAGAGCCCCTGGTTATTGAGCGAGGCCGGGAAAACTACCGCCAACATTGTCGGACCTGCCACGAATTGCAGGACAGTAGCAGCGGGCCGACTCTTGGTGGGGTGACGTTCGAACGCGATCGCGAGTGGTTGCTGAACTTTATCCGGGCTCCGCATGAAATGGTGGCCAAAGGCGATCCCATTGCGGTGGATTTACTCGAGCGCTATAAGGTGCTGATGCCCGGTTTTGCTCATTTGGGCGATGAAGCGCTGGGGGAAATTCTCGCGGCTATCGATGAATACAGCCGCCGCCGAAAACTCACCTACATCCCCGAAGGACGCACCCCCCATCTGTGGGCCATGCTGGAAACTCCGGGCGAGCCTATCACCACGACCGGATCCGCATTGCGCTTTGAAGAGGTCGCCACGCTGCCCAAGACCGCGACCACTCACAGCCAGGTCAGGCTGGGCAACCTTCGTCAACCACCCGGCGATCCCACCAATGCTCTCTTCATCAATGATCATGATGGATTCATCTACCGGGTGGATTCTCCGGCCGTGACGGAAGTTTTCCGCATCCGCGATCATGTCCCTGAGTTCACGCCGTCACCGGGATTGGCTTCTGGATTAGGTAGTTTCACTTTCCACCCGGAGTTCGCGGAAAATGGATTGGTCTACATCACTCACACCGAATCTCTCACGGATGAGTCCGGCGACAATCCTTACGATTCGAATCTACTTCGTCGCCTTCAATGGGTGTTGACGGAAATCCAGCTCACGCCCGACAAGGTTCGCTGGGAAGTAGAGCAATGGCGGGAAGTCCTGCGCATCAATGTCCCTCACACTTCCCACGGTCTGCAGGAGATCACGTTCAACCCTTGGGCGCAGCCCGGACACTCCGACTATGGGATGCTGTTTCTCGGGATGGGTGACGGTGGCTCCAGTGAAGTGGACCTCCCCCAACTCTGCCATTCGAAGGCATCACCGCTGGGCACCATCATGCGAATCGATCCTCGAGGATCGAACAGCCGCAATGGCCAATATGGAATCCCCTTCGACAATCCTTTTGTGAATGAAGGCGCTCCGGAAGACTGGCCGGAGATTTACGCCTGGGGTTTCCGCAACCCTCACCGACTGACGTGGCAGCCGCATGATCCCGATCATATGCTCGCGACCGATATCGGCTACCGTGCCTTCGAGGAAATCAACGTAATCAAACCCGGCCAGGACTATGGATGGAACGTGCGGGAGGGTAATCTCGTGATCGATCCCGCGAGACTCCACGAAGAAAGCGTGATCCCGTGGGATCAGCCTGACCCGGAATATGCCAAACCCCTTGCAGTCTACAGTCACCGCGAGGGATTTGCGGTGATCGGTGGACACATCTATCGGGGGCGCGCTGAAGCGCTCACAGGTCGCTATGTATTCGGCGATATCATCACCGGGAGAATTTTTGTCCTGGATCCGCAAAGCGGTGCATCGCGACCATTGGAGATCGGCGAACTCGAGCTCATCGATCCCGATGGCAAGCGCGGCACGTTGCGCGGTTGGATGCCGAATGGCCGGATTGATTTACGGTTTGGCGAGGATCGCCGGGGAGACCTCTATATCATGACCAAGCTTGATGGAAAGATCAGGCGCGTAACCGAATTCGTCCCATGAAGAAAATACTGCGACTCATTTTGACTGTTTTATGGGGATCGACTGTCTGCGCGATCACGACCCGATCGGAGGCTCCGCCCCCTCCCAATATTCTGCTCATTCTCGCTGATGACATGGGGTACGGGGACATGGGATTCACCGGCAGCGAACACCTGCAGACCCCTCATCTCGATGCGCTGGCGCGTTCCGGGGTATTCTGTGAGCAAGGCTACGTAGCCAGTCCGGTCTGCTCTCCTTCCCGGGCGGGGCTCCTCACCGGGCGGGATCCGCGTCGCTTTGGGTATGAGGGAAATCTGAATCGCGACGACAAATACTATGCCGGGCGACCCGAACTACTCGGGTTGGCTCCAGGCGAACATACGCTGGGTGATCATTTGAAAGCCGCCGGATACGCCACCGCCTTGATCGGTAAGTGGCATCAGGGGATCGGCCCCGGGTTTCATCCCAACGAGCGCGGATTCGACTACTTTTGCGGGATGCTGGGCGGCGGCCACAGTTACTTCCCCGAGCGCGACAAAAATCAGATCGAACGCAACGGCGAGCCCGTCACGACATTCTCCAATTCCTACCTCACTGACTTCTTCACCGATGAAGGACTGGATTGGATGAAAGCGCGCCAATCCGAAGATCGCCCCTGGTTCGCCTTCTTATCGTATAACGCCCCCCACACCCCGATGCATGCCACCGCGGAAGACTTGGCTCGATTCACGCACATCGAAGATGATACGCGCCGGACCTTCGCCGCCATGATGTGGGCGCTGGATCGTGGCGTGGGTAGACTCGTCGCATGGCTCGAGGCTTCCAGTGCCGACGAAAACACCTTGATCGTATTCTTTTCCGACAACGGCGGACCGCCCGAAAACGGCAGCTGGAACGGTCCACTTTCCGGCGGCAAAGGGGCGCTCAAGGAAGGCGGTATTCGGGTGCCAATGATCTGGGCATGGCCCGGCACCTTGCCCTCCAATCGACGCCATCCAGAACCTGTTTCGGCTCTGGATCTGCTCCCCACGTTTATGGCGGTCGCGGGCGCTGATCCCCTGCCCCTACGGGAGCCGATGAGTCACGAGGATCCCCGTAACTTCAGCCGCGGAGTGGAACGATTCGGCGCCTATGACGGTGTCGATGTGTTACCCTCTTTGAAAGGCGAGTCAGCCGAAACCGGCCGAGCCTTGTTCTGGCGACTCCAGGGTCAGGCGGCGATTCGACACGGTGATGATAAGTTGATCCGGCTGTCGCATCGTCCGGCCGAGTTATTCCACCCCGAAAGCGACATCGCCGAACAAACCGACCTGGCTGGTCAGGACGCCGAGCTCACCAAGGAGCTTTTTCAGGCGCTGTCTGAGTGGGAATCAATGCTGCCAACCGTGCCGTTGTGGGACTCTTCTCCCTACTGGCAAAGTCAGAGCGCCAAACACTACGACGAACGCGATCCGGTGCCCGAACCGAAATAGGATTTCTATGCCGCCGGCTCGACCGTGGGAGGGTTCGCGAGGAAACGCTCCATGCGTGCGATGACCTTGTCTTTGCCGAGCACGCGAAAGATCTGCGTCAATCCAGGCCCTGCGTTCGTGCCGGTCAAAGCCAGGCGAGCCACGGCTTGATAGTCACCGAAGCCGTTTCCTTTGGTCTCCGCGAACGACTTGATGGCTTCCTCCACGGCGACCTCATCATCGAGCGATTCCTGTGCGGCCAGTAGGTCCTTCAACTCGGTCAGGCGGTCCAACGGTTCGCCCTTGCGGAAGGTCTTC
>CAKZMS010000434.1 GCA_937128785.1 uncultured Opitutaceae bacterium
GGCAGTGGAGAGGCCAAACCCAGCTCGTCGCCTCGGGCCAAGCCGAGACGCTTGGTTCCGGGGTCGATACCGAGAAAGCGCGCCACGCGCCGAGGTCAGAGGTATCGTTCGCCGTCAGCAAGCGCAGAGAGACGCTTCACCGCGGCCTTGATCTCCTGCGCCTTATCCTTCGGGCATACCAGCGTGGCATCGGCGGTGTGCACCACGATGAGGTCATCCGCTCCCACCACGGTCACGAGGTGGTCACCTTCACTGAATACGATATTCCCGCTGCCCTGTTCGATCAAACGGGATCCCCGGCCAACATTGCCGGTTTTATCCGGCGCATAATGACGGGCGACCGCGGGCCAGGCCCCCACATCGTCCCAATCAAACGTTGAAGGCAGCACGACGACATTGTCGGACTTCTCCAACAGTGCGTAGTCGACCGAAATTTTCTGCAACGTGGGATACACCTTCTTCATCACCGGAGTGAGTTTCCGGCCCTTGGCCAGCGCCGCGCGAATGGACTGCAGTCCCGCGTCGAGTTCGGGCGCGAACTTGGCGATCGCCGAGTCGACGACGGGCACGCTCCAGACGAACATGCCGGCGTTCCAGAAATAGGTGCCCGAGCGCAGGTATTTCTTGGCGGTCTTCAGGTCCGGTTTTTCCACAAACCGCTTCACGCCATAGACTGTTTTGCGACGGATCTTCTTCCACGGCTTGGCGCGTTGAACATAGCCAAATCCGGTGGCGGGTTCGGTCGGCGCGATGCCGATTGTGACCATGACGGGTTCGGCGGCGGCGGCAGCAAAAGCCGCCTTCAAATCCGACTGATATTTTTTGCCGTTATGGATGACGTGATCGGCCGGCAGAATGGCAAAAACGCCGTTCGGGTCGCGCGCCCCGATGATGGCCGAGGCGAGCCCAACCGCTGCCGCGGTGTCGCGCCCCTCCGGCTCCGCAATGATGTTGTCCTTGGGCAGTCCCCGGCAGATCGCCCGCACACCTTTTTCCTGCACCGCGCTGGTGATGATGTAGATATTCTCGGCCGGCACGATCGGCTTCACCCGCTCGACCGTCTGGGTCAGGAGCGGGCTGTCGCCGACAATGGGCAGCAATTGCTTGGGGCGAGCGGCCCGACTTTGCGGCCAGAAGCGCTCTCCTTTTCCACCTGCGATGATGACGATGTATCGTTCTGCCATAAGGGCGCATTGGATAGCTAGTCCCATGCCGCCGCAATTAATCATTTGCGACGATCCTGATTCCTTCCTCTGTTTCGCGATCTGATGGACTCGCTATCCCCCACTGAACTCGCCCGCTACAGCCGCCATGTGCTGCTGCCGGAGATCGGGCGGGAGGGACAAACCAAGCTCAAGAAAGCGCGGGTGCTCATCGTGGGTGCCGGGGGCCTCGGCAGCCCCGCCGCGCTTTATCTCGCCGCGGCCGGAATCGGCACCCTGGGAATTGCCGACTTTGACAAGGTCGAAGCCTCAAACCTGCACCGCCAACTGCTGCACACCGACAAATCCGTCGGGCTTTCCAAAACCGCTTCGGCCAGTTCGCGACTGGCAGAGACCAATCCGCTCATCAATCTGGTGCCGCACCCGGAAGGTATCACCCTCTCAAACGCGGTGGAGATCTTCTCGGACTATGACGTGATCGTCGACGGAACGGATAATTTCGGGGCGCGGTATTTAAATGCTGATGCCGCCAGACTGACAGGACGCCCCGTGGTTTTTGGCAGTGTCTACCGGTTTGAGGGGCAACTGAGTGTTTTCGCTCCTCACTTGGGAGGCCCTTGTTATCGCTGTCTGTTTCCCGAACCGCCGCCGGCGGGTAGCGTGCCCGGATGTGGCGAGGTGGGGGTGCTCGGGGCACTGTGTGGGGTGATCGGCAGCTGGCAGGCGTTGGAGGCCATCAAGCTGATTACCGGCGCCGGCGAGGTCTTGATTGGCCGCCTCCTCACCTACGACGCCCTCAGTCAGTCCGTCAACACCCTCAAGGTCCCGACCAAGCCCGATTGCCGCTGCCAATCGCAGCAATCAACTGAAACAAACCTTCCTCTCTCCGCCGCTGACTACTCAGCCGCAAGTTGTTCTCCCTCATCTCCGACTCAAACCATGTCCAACATCGAACACCCGCTCGAAGTCTCCGTGCAGGAGACCAAACAACTGCTCGATGACCCAACGAAGGCCACGCTGCTCATCGATGTGCGCGAGCCGCACGAATTCGCGCTCTGCAAGATCGAGGGAGCGGCGCTCATTCCCATGCGGCAGATCCCCGAGCACACTCCCACCCTGCCCCGCGACCAGCACCTGCTGGTTCTTTGCCACCATGGCGGCCGCAGCATGCGCGTGGTGGAATACTTGCGAAGCCAAGGCTTTGCCGCCGTGACCAATGTCCGGGGCGGCATCCACGCCTGGGCTAACGAGCTCGAACCGGATATGATCCGATACTGACGCGCGTTGGGAGAAAGGAGCCGACGCAAAGGCCATCTCCGATACACCGCCGAGATCGCCCTCGCGGACTACACTTTCAGCTCCGGCCGTTTGGCCGAGGCCCCTCGAGCGTGATCCTCGAAGACGGCTTTCAGCCGCCAGAGTTTCGCAGCGGCATCCACCCGATAGACAAAGTCGTCAATCCGTCCCACGGGTTGGACATCCTTGGTAGTGGAGAGCAACATCGCCTCGTCGAAGTGGTTAATCTCGTTCGGGGAGACCGATCGCTCCTTTACGGTGAGCCCGGCCGATTTGGCCACGGTCGCAATGATGGTAGCGCGGGTAATTCCAGCCAAAATTCCCGAGCCAAGGGAAGGCGTGATCCAGCGATCTCCTTGAATAAAGGCGACGTTACTGGTCGAGGCCTCCGTAAGTTCTCCCGCCATATTTAAAAATAAAACATCGTCCGCTTTTCGATCCCTCGCCTCGCGGAGGCCCATGATGTTATTAAGATAATTTCCGGTCTTCCATGCGGGGTCCAAACTTTGGACGGGGTTCCGCCGGATCGATTGAGCAATTATCAACCGGTTGCCGTGGTTCCTGACTTCCGGAGAAATCCCGGGCACGGGTTTGATTAGAATAACGAATCCCGGTTCCGACGATAAGGCAGTATCCAGGCCAATTGCTCCCTCCCCTCGGTAAATTTGCAACCGGATGTATATATCGTCCCGATAAAGTGAGTGTTTTCTAAATTCAGCCGCGGTCCGACATACTTGATCGCGAATGTAATCCGCTGTCCACGGGATCTCCAGATGGATGGATCGGGCTGAGCTATGCAGGCGGGCCCAATGTTCCTCCCACGCGAAGATACCTTTATCGTAGGAACGCCAAACTTCATAAACCGCGTCCCCGTATAGAAACCCCCGATTAAGCGGACTCAGCGTGGGTTGACTGGCTGAATGCAGCGTCCCGTTGGTATTTGCCTGAATATACTGATTTCCGCCCGTCATTGAACGACATAAGCGGACGCCTCCTCACTCCTCGGAAGCAAGCGGAAAGCACAAAAAAGGCCC
>CAKZMS010000435.1 GCA_937128785.1 uncultured Opitutaceae bacterium
GATCTACGGCGCGGTTTATCGGGCGTTTGCGGAGCACGGCGTGGAGATCCCGTTTCCCCAGCGCGACCTCTACATCAAAGAGATGCCCCGGGGCGGGACGCCGCGTTCGGACGATGCCGCCGAGGCCTGAGCCGAGGGCGTTGGCTTCGGCTGGCGCGCTCAGTTTCCGAGGGTGGCGTTAAAGAATTCGACGATCCGATCCATGGTATCCGAGGGCCCCCGATGCCCGCCGAATACACTCATATAAAGTTGTGATGAGACGCCGGCGTTGATCGCGGCCGCTTGCATGTTTTGAGACTGATGCCACGGCACGGTCTCGTCGTCGCGAGCATGAATCAGGAGCAGGGGAGGGGTTTCGCCATCCAGTTGGTGTTGGGCGGAAGCGAGCAGCCATTGGCTGTTTTTTGATTCGAACGGCGCTCCGATCCACCGGCTGTTGGTGCCTTGCCGGCGCTCGAGCTCATTTTGCAAAGCGCGCTGTTCGGTGATTTCGTAGCGCGCGATGAAATCGTAGACCCCGGCAATGCCGGCGGCGGCTTGGAGGGTGTGGGAGTGGCCCTGATGTTCATCGCCGGATGGGTGGTTTGGATCGTCTCCCGTGGTGGCCAGGAGCAACGTGATGGTGGCGCCGGCGGAGCGGCCCATGGCGCCAATGCGGTCCGGGTCGATGCCGTGCTCTTTGCTGATTTCACGTACAAAGCGCACGGCGGTTTTGGCGTCTGAGATGGTTTCCCGAATCGTGTGATTCGACAGGCCCCGGTAGCCAAGCAGCGCGGCGGCGAATCCGTGGCGAGCCAGTTCCTCGGCAAACGGCCGGAACTTCTGACCGGTCTGCGCATTAAACCCGCCGCCCTGAATCACCATGACACAGGGCACCGCTTGATCAGATGAAGACGGAAGAAAGAGGTCCAATTCGCAAATCTCATCCGCTTGGGAATGCCGTAGGTCGGGAAAGACGACAAAGGCGTCCTCAGTTTCGGCACGGACGGTTGCGGCAAGAAGAATCGGGGCGAAGCCGATGGCGAGAAGTGGGGGGCATCTCATCTCATCGCTACCCCTAGGGCAGTCAGCTGTCTTGTTCGAATCTAATCCCCATTCCAACAGAGGACCAGCGAGGGACAAGAAATGCAGAGCTGCCGGTGCCAGACTGTAGTAGGCTAGAGCGTCGGAAAATCAGTGTCGTCCGCGCGGGCGCACGCAGCGTTCTCGCGAGGGCGGTTCACCCAACCCCAGGAGAAGCGCTGTCATGAAAACAACACCCCCGTTAACCGCCCTCGGTCTCAGCATGGTCCTCATGTTGACTTCGGGATGCGCGCCCACCGAAAAATCAACCCGCGGATTTGTCTTCCCCGAAGGCGATGTTGCCCGGGGCAAGGCCACGTTTGTGGAGCTAAAGTGCACCGAATGTCACCAAGTGCATGACGTGATGGGCCTGCCGAAACCTGACCTGCCTTCCGGCAAGGTGATCCTGCTGGGGGGCGAAGTCCGCACCACCAAGACCTACGGCGATCTGCTCACCGCCATTATTCATCCGTCAAAGGACGTGACGGCCAAGGCCGCGGATCACTCCCGATCAGAAGAAACCATGCCCATGGTGAATGATGTGATGACGGTGCAACAGATGCTGGATCTGGTGACCTTCCTTTCCCCGCAATACGAGAAACTGGAACCGCTCCACCACGATCCGTTCATGCCGTAGGCGGGGTGGGGTGGATCAAGACGAGATGAACCAAAGGACTGCCACGGGCCGACCGAGGCGCTCAGGCTCAGCCGTCGAGGAAGAGAAAGGAGGAAGGATCCGCCTTTGCCGAGGCTGCGGCAGAAAGGGCCGCTTAGGTGGTCTCTGCTTGGAGCAGGGCGCGGCCCTTGGCCGTCAGGTCTTCGATGCTGATCTCGCCTTGGTCGGCTTTGGCGAGGTGGGCCTTTGGGGCTTGGTAGTCTTGGTTGACCACGCCGGCGCGGGGTTGGAGCAGGCGCCAGGCTTTGCGAGGCTCCACGTTGAAGAGCACCATCTGGCAGGATATCCTCATCGAGATACAAGCCGCGCGAAGTTCTTAGCGACGGTTTCCTCGAGGACAGTGGGGTCGATTCCGCGTAAAATCGCCAAATCGGCGTAGGCTTGGGCGAGGTTGGCGGGATGATTGGTCATCCAGTCGTTCGGGTCGCCGGGCCAGGGGTAGCGCGGATGGGGCGGCGCCATCGCGGGAGCGTCAGTCTCGACCAGCAGGCGGTCCAAGGGAATAGCTTGAAACGACTTCCGCTGGCGGGTTTTGCGGGGATCAATGTGTCCCGTGCTGTAGGAGAAGTAGGCACCCATTTCGACGAATTGGGGCACCATTTCCGGGGAGCCGCCATAGGCATGGAGCAGGAAACCGGTCTTGGGCACCGGGGTGTCCTTGAGCACCTCCCAAAGTGGCCCCCAGGCGCGCAGGACGTGGATCGATGCGGCGCGATTGTGGTCGGCGGCCCAGCGCAGCTGCCAGCGGAAGACCTCGGCCTGTTCTTCGATCGAGGCGGTTTTGAGGGCGGCAAAAGCCGGGGCCTTGGCGCGGGCTGGTTCGAGAATCCAACGGTCGAGCCCGATCTCACCGACGAGGGCGCGGGGATGGGACTCAAGCCGGTGGATAAATTTGAGCTGCCAATCGGCAGGGCGGGTGGCGACGTCCCACGGATGGATGCCGAAGGAGGGGATGACCCAAGGATGAGCGGCGGCGAGGGTGTCGACGGCATCCCAGTCCTCGTCCGGATGGGTGCCATTCACAATGGCGCCTCCGATCTTGATGGCCTCAAGCTCTGTCGCCATCTGCGCCCAATGGGGACTCAGTTCCTCGAATTGGTAGTGGCAGTGGGCGTCGAAGAGCATCGGTGGAGGAGGCCGTGAATCAAACGGCGCCGGTGGCGAGGGCGGCGATCCGTTCGCGGACCGCGGCGAGGCCATTGATGCGGGTGGGCGTGAGGTTTTGGGTCACGCCGAGTTTGGCCAAGACGGTCGTGGAGGCGGTGGCGGCTTCCTGCGTGGAGACATCGCTGAAGGCGCGGCAGAGCAAATGGACCAGGGCGCGCACCAGGGGAGAATCGCAATCGGACTGGAACGTCCAGTGGTCGCCATCCTGCGCGGCAGTTAGCCAAACCTTGGAAGTGCAGCCGGGCACGTGGTTTTTATCCGTGCGCTCCGCTTCGGGGAAATGCGGCAGATGGCGGGTGGAATCCACGATGGCCCCGAGGCGTTCCTGGGGGTTTTCGATAAACAGGTAGTCGTCGAGAATGAGCTGTTCGTTTTCGGCTACGGTCATGTTGGTCGGTCGAGCCTGCCTGATGGCCGCGGGGGTCGTCAAAACGAGAACTCGATCGGGGCAAGCCGCCGGACTTGCCACTTGAGGGTGGCGCGGCATGTTCGGGTCGATGTCTAGACGCCCGGGTGCGGTTATATTTTGTTTGATTGGCGCGATGCTGAGCTCGTTGGCCCCGGGCCAGACTGGCAGCGGGACGGCTCCTTTGATGGCGGGCGCGGTGGTTGCCGAGGGCGAAGGCAGCACCATCGCCTCGGAAGGCGCGGCCCGGCGCGCGATGGAGTTGGGCTTCTCATCGGTAGCGGTGGGGCTTTGGCAGGACCTGTTGGCCGGAACGTCCGATCCGGCGGAGCGGGATGAGTTGTTGCGGCATCTGGTGATTGCGCAGTTGGAAGCAGGGGACGCTCCGGCCGCGATGGATTCCCTGGGGGAGATGAGTGATCCCGACCCGGCACCGGTGCGGCTGCGGCGCGGTCTGGTGGAGGCGAGTTTGGAGAATTTCGCGGCGGCGCGGGCGACCTTGGCGGAAGTCGAGCCGGAGGCACTCCCGTCCGACGAAATCTCCTGGTATCATTATCTGGCCGGCACGTTGGCGGATGAACGGGGTGATGCGGCGGCGGCGCAGGAGAATTTTCGGGCGGCGATCGAAGCGGCTACCTCCAGTTTGCAGCGGGCTCGATTTGAGCTGGCGGATCTGCGTTCACAGTGGCGGGAGTCGGAACCGACGGAGGGGCAGTTGGCGCAACTGCGGCAGCGGATGGAGTCCTATGCTGGTGAGCAGGTGGGGTTCGATGCGGCCAAGCGTTATGCAGCGGTCTTGGCGTCGCTGGGCCGGGGACCGGAAGCCGTGACGTTTCTGCAGAACCAGTTGCTGACATTGCCGCCCGCGGAACGCGCCTTGCAGGACGACCTGAGACTGTTGCTCGGCGTGATCGCGGGAGCCACGGACGGGGTGGGTCGAAACGCCCTGCTAAGGCTGCTGCAGGATGGTCAGGATCGCTCAAAACAGCGCATCGCCCTTCGGATGCTTGCCCAGGGTTCGACCTCCGACGTCGCGCGGGCGCAACTGCGTCAACAACTTGACCAGCTTTTGGCCGGGCCGACCCAGCATCCCATCGAACAAGACCTTATTTTGTTCCGCGCCCAGTTGGCCACGGATTCGGATGATGCGACGCGAGATGCCCTGGCCCTGCTGGAGAGGTTTCCCGCGTCGGATCTGCGGACGGCGGCGCTGGGTATTCTCGTGAATGCCGCCTGGGAGGGGGCCCGTTACCGGGCGGCGGCGGGTTACGCGGCGCAGGCCCGGCGAGAGCTGGCAGGTGCTGCCCCCGAGATTCGCGCTGAACTCGGTGTGCTCCAAGCGGAGGCGTTTTTCCGGGGAGGGGATTTTCGCAGTGCGGCGGATGCCTACGCTGCGGCGTTGGACGAACCGGTAGCGGGGGTGGCACCGGGTGATTTGGTGTTTCAGGAAATTCTGGCGCGCGTGCGAGACGGCCAACTGGAGGCGGCGGCCAATCGCATAGACCTCCTGGCGGCGGACGACCGGCTGGACTCACAGAACCGCTGGCAGGCGGAGTGGAATCTGGCGCGGGCCCTGCAGGCGGATGGGCAGGAAGCGGCCGCCTACGCCCGGGTCAACCGGGTCATGGCCGAGCAAGCCGAAACCGAATCGCTGCCGCCGGATCTGGCCGTGCGCATGGCGTGGTTGCAGGCGCGGCTGGCGTTGGATGCCGGGGAGCCACAGCGCACCCTTGATCTGGCCCCGCAACTGGGGGAACGCCTCGGTTCCATCGATCCGATTCTAGGCGATGAGGTCGCCTCTTCGGTGCGCCTACTGGAAGCGGAGGCCCACTTCGCCCTCGATCAATCCGAGGAAGCGCTGGCGGTGTTGCAGGGTTTGCGGGAGGCCTACCCGGATTCGGACGCGGCGGTATTTTCCTTCATCGAAGAAGCGGGAGCGGAAGCGGAGCAGGGGCAATTGGTGCGGGCCCAGCAGTTGTTGGCCGAGCTGATTCTGGAGTATCCGGATAATCGATACGCGCCTTACGCGCTCTACCAGTCGGCCCTGTTGGCGGAAAGCCGGCGGGAGGAGACCTACCTGCGGGAGGCGATCACCAAAATCGAGCAGTTGGTCACTGACTATCCTGACAGCGAGTTGGTATTTTACGCCCGCTTCAAACAGGGCGATCTGCTGCGCAAGATGGGGCAGTGGGAGCCGGCCCGGCAGGTCTACGAATTGATTATCCGGGATTTCCCGCAACATCAGGATATTTGGGCGGCGCAGATGGCCTTGGCCGACAGCCTGGCGGCGCAGGCCGGCTCGGACGCTTCCCTCCAAGACAGTGCGGCGGCGATCTACGAACGGATGCGGGATGTGGCTTCGGCACCCGTGGAATTGCGGATTGAGGCAGGTTTCAAGGCCGGCAATGCCCTGGCGCGGCGTGATCGGCTGGATCGCGCGGCGGAGACCTGGTGGCAGGTGGTGGATGAGTTTTTGGTGCAGAATCCCGGTGCGGCCAATTTGGGCACCCGGGGACGCTATTGGTTGGCGCGGATCTTGGCGCAGTTGGGCGAGACGCTGGAGCAGCAGGAAAACCTGGCGGAAGCGCGGCGGGCTTACGATATGATGTTGCAGTGGGGCCTGCCCGAGAGGGACTGGGCACAGGCGCAGTTGACGAGACTGGGTGAAGCGGTGATGCCGGACGAGGTGCCCGGCGTTGACGAATAATACCGGGAGGCCTCAAACAAGGTGATCCATGGAAGTGTTTAATTTCAGTCTAGTGGCCCAGGGCGGCGCCATGATGATCGTCCTGGTGGTCATGGCGATCACGGGATTGGTGTTGTTCGTGGAGCGGTCGTTATTCCTCCACCGGGGGCAGATCCGTTCGACGGCCTTTCTGGACGGCATCAAAAACATTCTGGCACGGCGGCGCGTGATTGAGGCCCTTACCGTGTGCGAAGAAACGCCGGGTCCCGTGGCGGCGGTGGTCAAGGCGGCTCTGCTCAATGCGCGCGCTGAACCCGACCGGATGCGTTTTGCGGTGCAGGAAGCGGGCATCGTGGAGATCCCTGCGCTCGAGCGTCGTCTCGGGTCCATTGCGGCCATAGCCCAGATCGCGCCTCTGGTGGGATTGCTGGGCACCCTCCTCGGCATGGCTTCGACTTTTCACGCCTTCATGAGTGGAGGAGCCGAATACGCGACGGCCCGAGCCTTGTCCGATGGCATGTGGCAGGCGCTACTCGTCAGTATAGGCGGCCTGACAATCGCAATTCCGGCGCATTTGGGTTATCATTTCCTCAGTGGCCGGGTTCGGGCGATCGTGCGGGCCGTCGAATGGGCGGGTAACGAGATCATGCGTTATCTCCAGCTGGAGTATCAGGCGGAAGAATCGGGCGGCGAGGGTGCCGACTCCGGGGCCAGCGACGAAACCGAGTCTGATTCGGACGATGACGGTTCTGCGCCGGAGGAAGATGCGCGATGATCACCCGCCCCCTGGACCTTTCGTCGAAGCTGCGGCCCGCTCCCCGGTCGATGGATACGTTGTTCTATGTGAATGTTGCGCTGCTGGGCTTGTTCTTTGTGTTGTTTGGCTCGCGTTTTGTGATGTCCCCGGGAATCGAACTCCTGAGGCCGGAATTTGACCTGCCCGAGTCCGAGGGAGGGGGAGGGATGGCGATCAACACGACCGCAGTCATCAGTGTGTTGGGCCCAAACATGGTATTCACTGGGGAGGGAAGGATGAGTTTCAGCGAATTGGAGGCCTGGTTGCCGACGCAGGTGGCCCGGGGAGGCGAACAAGAGTCCCGCTTACTCGTGCGAGCTGATGCTCAAGTCCCGGCCAGCGATCTCCTGCGTTTGTCCGACATCGCGACGGCCGCGGGGTTTTCCGGGGTACATCTGGCCTTGGAGCGGGAGCGAGGTTCCGAGTTTTCCACCCAACCCTGAGTGTGAATATTATTTCCAAATGGCTGGTTAAGTGGGGTTTATCGGTTCTGGGGTCGGGAGTCCTCGTCTTGATGGGCTTGGGCATGGTCAGGGTGTCGGAAGCCCCCCGTGGGACGGTGCAGCCAGATTCAGCCGGTCGGGGGGGCGTTTTGCTGGCCGATCTGGCGACCGAAGCGGAAAACGCCGAACTTGTTGGAGAACTGGCTCTAAAGGATCCGACGCCCCTTTTTTTACCAACCCGCTGGAACAGCGGTCAGGTGGATCGAGCCATGACGGCGGAGCGCTCCTCCGGGGCCTCGTTTGGGCAAATTGATGCCAAATGGGTATTTCCGGACGGGGAGAACCGCCTGAATTTGCCCGATGGGGTGGCCGTGCCCAATTCGGCGGTCTCGGCGCTTGAGAGCATGGGCGCGCGTCTCAGGGGCGGGGAGCTGGCCCGCCGGGATGATGTGGACCGGAGTTTGCCGGCGCGGGCGGGATTGATGGAAGTCGTCGCCATCGGCACGGGGGAAACGGTATTTCGCAAGCCCCTCCCGCTGGGGGAAGCGGGCGGTGCGATATCGGCACCGATCGAGGCGATGTTGGCGATTAATGCGGGCGGGTTTTGGGTGCGGCCGACCGTCGCTCAGGTGGTTGAAGGAGGGGCTGTAGAATTCGATCGGGTCAATTTAATGCTCCGAGAAGCCCGTTTGGAGACTTTTTTGGAACCAGGATTCTATCGTATCCTCCTAGGACCTTGAAACTTAGCAGTAGTTTGAAAAATGCAGTTGACGGTGATTTTTTGGCTCTTCACGTTCTCCACTCTTTTCTCGTCTTTTGGCGAAGAATCGTATCGCCCAGATAGCTCAGTTGGTAGAGCACGTCCTTGGTAAGGACGAGGTCACCGGTTCGAGTCCGGCTCTGGGCTCCACGAAACTTCTCCGCTAGATCCCTCCCACAAATAAACACAACCTCTCCCATTCCAAATGGCTAAAGGCACATTCGAGCGCACCAAACCGCACGTCAACGTCGGCACTATCGGCCACGTCGACCACGGTAAAACAACCACCACCACGGCTATCCTGAAGGTTCAGGCCGACAAGGGCCTGGCGGAGTTCAAGTCCTATGCGGACATCGCGAAGGGCGGCACCGTGCGTGACGCCTCCAAGATCGTGACGATCTCCGTCGCTCACGTTGAGTACGAGACGGACAACCGTCACTACGCTCACGTTGATTGCCCGGGTCACGCTGACTTCGTTAAGAACATGATCACGGGAGCCGCCCAAATGGATGGCGCCATTCTCGTGGTTTCCGCTGCTGACGGTCCCATGCCGCAGACTCGTGAGCACATCCTGCTCGCTCGTCAGGTTGGCGTGCCGAAGATCGTGGTTTGGCTCAACAAGGTTGACCTCATCGACGACGAAGAGCTCCTTGAGCTCGTCGAGATGGAAGTTCGCGAACTTCTCTCCAAGTATCAATTTGACGGCGACGCCGCCGTGATCGTGCGTGGTTCCGCCTCTGCCGCCCTCGAGGGCAAAGAGGGTGGCGCCGAAGCGATTGGCAACCTCATGGACGCCATCGACGCCGAGATCCCCGAGCCCGAGCGCGACACCGAGAAGCCTTTCCTCATGTCCGTTGAGGACGTGTTCTCGATCACCGGTCGTGGCACCGTTGCCACGGGTCGTATCGAGCGTGGCATCGTCAAGCTCAACGACAACGTCGAGATCGTCGGTATCAAGGAGACCTCCGCCACGGTCGTCACCGGTATCGAAATGTTCCGCAAGCTCCTCGACTCCGGTCAGGCTGGCGACAACGTCGGCATTCTTCTCCGCGGTGTGGACAAAGACTCCATCGAGCGCGGTCAAGTGCTCGCCGCCCCGAAATCCATCACCCCGCACAAGAAGGCCAAGGCCGAAATCTACGTGCTCGGTAAGGATGAAGGTGGTCGCCACACGCCGTTCTTCAACGGCTACCGTCCGCAGTTCTACTTCCGCACCACCGACGTGACCGGTGTCGTCAACCTCCCCGAGGGTGTCGAGATGGTCATGCCCGGTGACAATGTCTCGGTTGAAATCGAGCTGATCTACCCTTGCGCGATGGAAACCACCCAGCGTTTCGCCATCCGTGAAGGTGGCCGCACCATCGGTGCCGGCCGTATCACCGACATCATCGAATAAACTGTTTTAGTCGATTTAACGACTGCCGAGACCTCTTTTAGGGGTCTCGGCTGCGTCGTCTAAAGAATATCTGTCCTATAGGCGTGTAGCTCAATTGGTAGAGTAGCGGTCTCCAAAACCGTCGGTTGGGGGCTCGATTCCCTCCGCGCCTGCCACCTTCCC
>CAKZMS010000436.1 GCA_937128785.1 uncultured Opitutaceae bacterium
GGTTATAGAGGAATTCATGCAAGGTGAGGAAGCGTCGTTCTTCGTGCTTTGCGACGGCACCGATGTGCTGCCTATCGGCACCGCGCAGGACCACAAACGTGTGGGCGAAGGGGACACCGGCCCCAACACGGGCGGCATGGGCACGTACTCTCCGGCCGAGGTGGTCACCCCCGAACTGCTTCAACAAATCGAAGAGAAAATCGTGCGCCCTTCCGTCGAGGGGATTGCCGACGAGGGTATCGATTTTCGCGGGACCCTGTTCATTGGGATCATGCTCACGGCAGGCGGGCCTTCGGTGCTGGAATACAATACCCGTTTTGGCGATCCCGAGACCCAGGTGGTACTCCCTCGCTTGGGCTGCGACGTGCTTGAATTACTCTGGCGAGCCTCGCATGGCCGGCTCGGCGAGTTTGATTTGCAGGTAACCGATGAATCCGCGATGTGCGTTGTGATTGCCTCCCGCGGCTACCCGAACTCATACCCCAAGGGCGACATCATCACCCTGCCCGCCGATCTGGCAGACAACGTGTCCATTGTCCACGCCGGGACCAGTCGGGATGGCCAGGGCAATTTGGTCACCGCCGGTGGTCGGGTGTTGGGCGTGACTGCCACCGGCCCGAATCTACGCCAAGCAGCAGACGCCGCCTACGCCGCCTGCGAGCAAATCCAGTGCGAATCCAAGGTGTTTCGCCGTGACATCGGGGCCCGCCAGCTGGGACCAGATGGGTGATCACTCGGATCACCCGGTTGCTATTTCCTCAATCTCCTTCTAACGCTTTCCCATGGATCAACCCGATTTGATCGTCGTCGTCTGCACCGGCAACATATGCCGCTCGCCCATGGGGGAGGCTCTCCTCGCTCACGCCCTTGCCGCCGAAGACGGACGACTCAGCCAAATCAAAGTCGTTTCAGCCGGAGTGGCCGCTCGAGGCGGAGACCCGGCCTCGGCGAATTCGGTCACCGCCATGAAAAAGGTCGGCCTCGATATCTCCGGACACCGGAGCCAACCTCTCACTCCCGAACTGCTGGAACAGGCCACCGCCATTTTCGTGATGACGGAAACCCACCGCGCGGTCATGCAGGCGAGCTACGAACCCACGCCCCGTAACATCTTCCTGCTCCGCGAGTTCATGCCCCGGGAGGCGGACAAGGAAATTGCCGACCCCTACGGCGGCCCCCTTCCGCTCTACGAGGCCTGTCGGGACGAAATCGTGGAGGCGATACCCTCGGTGGTAGCGTTTCTGCGCAAAGAAATCGGGTGACGCCGCATTTTCGGTTTGGGATTTTGGCGAATCGTTTCTGGGATCATCCATTCCGCCCATGTTGAACGATACACCGCTCGCCACCCTCGACCCTGAAATTGCTGCCGCCATCGCGGCCGAAGGCACCCGCCAAGCCGATCACATTGAGCTGATTGCTTCGGAGAACTTCACCTATCCGGCGGTGATGGAAGCCCAAGGCAGCGTTCTGACCAACAAGTATGCCGAGGGTTACCCCGCTAAACGGTGGTATGGCGGCTGCGAGGAGGTCGACAAAGTCGAAGTGATCGCCATCGAACGGGCCAAGAAACTCTTCGGCGCCGATCACGCGAACGTGCAACCCCACTCCGGATCCCAAGCCAACTTCGCGGTCTACACCTCCGTGCTCCAGCCCGGCGACAAAGTCCTGGGTATGAACCTCGCGCACGGCGGACACCTCACCCACGGCAATCCGGCCAACTTTTCCGGCAAGCTCTACAACTTCGTCCAATACGGCGTGAACGAAGAAACCGGCTACATCGATTACGATGAACTCGCTGCCATCGCCGAGCGGGAGCAGCCCAAGATGATTACCGTCGGGGCCTCCGCCTACTCGCGGATTATCGACTTCGCCCGCATGGGGGAGATCGCCCGCTCCGTCGGCGCCTACCTCTTCGCCGACATCGCGCACATCGCGGGCTTGGTCGCCGCCGGCGTGCACCCGTCCCCCGTGCCCCACGCGGACTTTGTCACCACCACCACGCATAAGACGCTGCGTGGCCCCCGCGGCGGATTGATCCTCTGCAAAGCCGAGCACGCCAAGGCCATCAACTCCGCCATGTTCCCTGGCGGACAGGGCGGCCCCCTGATGCATGTGATCGCCGCCAAGGCCGTGTGTTTCGCCGAGTGCCTCAAACCGGAGTTCAAGGACTACGCGACCAAGGTTGTTGCCAACTCTCAGGCTCTCGCCGAGGCGTTCATCAAACGCGACTACAAGGTCGTGTCCGGCGGCAGCGAAAACCATCTCTTCCTGATCGATCTGCGTAACAACCTCCCGGACCTGACCGCCAAGAAGGCTCAGGAAACCCTCGATCGCGCGCACATCACCTGTAACAAGAACACCGTTCCGTTCGAGAGCCGTTCGCCCTTCCAAGCGTCCGGCATCCGGCTCGGCACCCCGGCCATCACCAGCCGTGGATTCACCACCGATCAGATGGACGAAATCGCCGACTGCATCGATGCCGTCCTCAAGGCCATCGATACCGACACCATTGATTCCGTTTTGTCGGATGTCCGCTCCCGGGTGGCCAAACTGACGGCCGGCCATCCGCTGCCCTACTG
This sequence comes from uncultured Opitutaceae bacterium, assembly GCA_937128785.1. Taxonomy (GTDB): domain Bacteria; phylum Verrucomicrobiota; class Verrucomicrobiia; order Opitutales; family Opitutaceae; genus Actomonas. Next base: position 2,580 of record CAKZMS010000436.1, read on the forward strand.
ACTCACCGCTCGATGGGCCTGATGCCCTTCCGGCTATCAAACTCCGCACCACCATGAGTGCCCCTCCCGATCCTTTCAACCGTCGGCCATGGCCGATGAAGTGGATCATTGTGGCGATCCTCGCCTGCATCATTCCCTACACCTGGCTGACCATTGCCTTCCGCAAGGAAGGTCCCGCCCATCAGCCCTACCAAGACAACAAGGACCGGGCGCAGGTGCTCCGTCTGCTCGAAAGCGGGTTTAACCGCTTCGAACTCAGCATGACCTTGCTGGAAAGTCCCCTGTATCCTTCTCCCGGCTTAGCCGAGACCGAGAAACTCCCCGGCGGGCTTCCTCCCCTGCTGCGCGACCTGTTGATCGATGCACCGGCGATTCCCCCGCGTGTCCCCATGGTGGCAGCCCCGGCGACCGGCTCGGCCGGCGCTGCCTATGTCTTCCATTTCGCGTGTGCCCAAGCCGCCGAGCACGAGCAACCCGCATCAGCGGAGCTGTATCGGCGAGGATCGGAACTGGTGGTAGTCATCAACCATGACGCCGATGGCGAAAGCCTGCAAAACCGCGACATCAACGCCGTTGCCGAGGTGAACCTGCCCGCCGACACCCTCGAGCCTGGCAGTTACCAGATCACCCTGTTGGGGGAACGGGAATCGCGCCGCTGGCAGCTCACCCTCCAGTGACCGTTAGGAATTCGCGCGAACGCGGCGATTGACGATTCGGGTTCGCTACCTGAAAACGCCTCACCTGCCTACCACCATGAATACGAGTGCCGACAGCGACTCGACGGCTTCACCCGCCGCCTCAGCGCCTCAATTAAAACCCACGGACCTGCGGGGGATCCTCAAGTATATCCCCCGGTTCCGTAACCAGATCTTTGTGATCGCGGTGGATGGCGCGGTCATCGCGGACGACAACTTCGCGAACCTCCTCGTCGACATCGCCGTGCTGCGCAGCCTGATGATCAAAGTGGTGTTGGTGCACGGGATTTCCACCCAGTTGGAGGAACTCTCCCAAAGCCGTCAGACCCCCATCTCCAACGCCGATGGCACCGGCACCACCGACCGGGCCACCCTCGACCTCGCGGTCCGGGCATCATCCCGGGTTTCCCATCTGATCCTGGAAGGGCTGACTCAGACCGATCTCAAATGCGCGATCACCAACGCGGTGCGTTCACTTCCGGTGGGGGTAATCAAGGGACAGGATCGTGAGTTCACCGGGAAAGTGGATCGGGTTGATCGGGAGACCCTGCATCACCTGTTCGCCGCGGATATTGTGCCCATCATCCAGCCCATTGGCTTTGGGCCCGACGGCGGCACCTTGCGGATCAACTCCGACCTGTTGGCGGTCGAAGTCGCGAGATCTCTTGATGCCACCAAAGTCATCTACCTCAGCCGTCAGCCCGGGTTGTTGATTGACGGCGCCCTCCAGCGCGACATCGCGGTCGAGCGCCTGGCTGAAATCGTAAAGCAACGCCCCGATGCCATCGCGCCAGAGGTTTTCTCCAAAACGGTGCATGCACTGCAAGCGGTTCAGGGCGGAGTCCCGCGGGTCCATTTGGTGGATGGCGGTATCTACGACGGTCTACTCAACGAGATCTTCTCCAGCGAAGGCGTCGGCTCACTCATCTACGGCAACGACTACCAGCAGATCCGTCGCGCTGTCCGGTCCGATGCCCGGTTCATTCATAGTCTGATCCGCAGCGCGGTGGAGCGCGAGGAACTGATCCATCGTGACCTCGAAAGCATCGAACATAGCATCGATGATTTTTATGTGTTCGAGATCGATGAAAACATCGTGGCCTGCCTGACGCTCCAGCTCCACGGAGTCCACGCCGAGATCGGATCGCTTTGCGTCATGCCGTTTCACCACAAGCGCGGCATCGGCCGCAAGATGGTGGAGTTCGCCTGCCTGCGGGCCAAGGAATCCGGCGCCAATGAAGTGTTCGCCCTTTCGACCCAGAGCACCTCTTTCTTCACTTCCTCCTGTGGATTTTCCCAAGCCGACGAATCCGTGCTACCCGACGAACGCCGCACCTTCGCGGCTTCGAACGGCCGCAATGCCAAGGTGGTGAACAAGGTCCTGGCTTAATTCACCGAGAAGATGCGCGCGGTCATCCAACGGGTCAGCGAAGCCAGCGTGTCCGTCGAGGGTGCAAACCAGGGCAGAATCCAAACGGGCTTAGTGGTGCTGTTGGGCATCGCCAAAAATGACGACGCCAACGCCGTGCGGTGGCTGGTCCAAAAAATCACCCAACTCCGGATTTTTCCCGATTCCACCGGCAACATGAACCGTTCGCTGATTGATGTCGGCGGACAGATTCTGGTCGTCAGCCAGTTCACCCTGCACGCCCGCACCCGCAAGGGCACCCGCCCTTCCTTTAATGACGCCGCCCCGCCCGCCATGGCCGAACCGCTTTACGAAATGTTTGTGCGAGAACTGCGGGATCGGCTGGGTCCCGATGCTGTGGCGACCGGGAGCTTTGGTGCCATGATGGCGGTATCACTCGTCAACGACGGTCCCGTCACCATCATCATGGATTCGCCGGAGGCACCGACCGCTTGAGTTATCGGGCGTTCATGCGGGAGCAACCTGTCGAAGCCGGGTTCGGTTTCGGGGCCACGTTTTTCACCAGTAGTGGACAGACGTTTTTCATATCGTTATTCGTGCCCTCCCTGGTCATTGCCCTGCCCCTGACGGAAGGCCAGTTTGGCACCGTCTACGGAATGGGAACCCTGATCGGAGCCGCCATTCTGCCATTTATTGCCGCGCGTTATGACACCACGCCGTTGGCGAGCTATACCCGTTGGGTCCTGTGGGGAATGGGAGGGGCTGCGCTGCTCATGGCCTGCACCTTCCATCCGCTGATGCTGATGCTCGCCGTCACCGGACTGCGCCTCACCGGCCCGGGACTGATCACCCACATCGCGCATACGACCATGGCCAAGGGCTTCGAGAAGCGACGGGGCGTTGCTCTGGGCATCAGCGCCTTGGGCTACGCCGGTGGAGAGGCCCTGCTTCCTCCGCTAGTCGCCGCCTTGCTGCTTTGGTTTAGTTGGCAATCGATCTGGGCGGCGATCGCCGTGCTCTACCTGTTCTTTCTGCCTTGGGCGGCCACCGCGCTCATCCGCCGCGCGCGATTCGAGACTTTTGTGGCTCGCGATTTCAATTCCGCCTCAACCCCACCGGCCCGAGGCCATTTGCGACGGTCCTTCCGCACCATGTCGGCGGAGCGCCGGTTCTGGTGGTTGCTGCCTACGCAGATGCTGATCCCGATGCTAATGACGGCGGTTTTTCTCTACCAGGCTCCCATCGCTCTCAGCAAAGGATGGAGTTTGTCCTACATGGCTTCGCTCTTTACGGCCTTCGCCATCTGTCGCGCCGGGACAACCCTCGTGGCGGGCCGACGGATTGACCGCGTGGGGGCTCTTTCCATGGCACCTTGGGTGCCCCTGCCGGCGGCGGCCGCCCTCGGATTGCTTGCCTGGATCGACACCCCACTCATCGGATTGGTGGCGTTCTGCTTGATCGGCCTGACCTTCGGCGCGGCCAGCAGCGTGTTCACCGCGATGTGGGCAGAGATCTACGGCAACGAACAACTCGGCGCCATCAAAGGCATGACTGGATCCTTGGCGGTATTTTCTTCGGCCGCAGGTCCCGTGATCGCAGGGCTTCTCCTCGAGGCCGGAGTCGGTTTTCCCGCAATGCTGACGGGATTTGCGATTGCTCTGGGATTGGCGAGTGTTTCGGCCGTGATCGGTCGCCGGCAGTCTTCTGACGCTCGCGGCTGATCTGGCGATCACATGCGCTGTTTCACTCATCCGGATTACGTTTTCCCCCTGCCCGCCGAACATCCGTTCCCCATGGATAAATTCTGGCGCTCAGCGGCCATGCTCGAGGGGAGTCCGGACATCACGTTGGAGCAGTCTCATCCCGCCACGGATGAAGATCTGCTCCGGGTTCACGCTCCCTCCTACTTGCGAAAGATCCGCGAGGGAAATCTGGAAAGAAACGAAGCCGTTAAACTAGGGCTGCCCGCCAGTGCCGCCCTGCTGATCCGATCCGCGCTGGAGGTCGGGGGCACACTCCAAGCAGTCACTGCCGCCCGCAGCGACGGACTCGCCGCAAATCTCGCGGGGGGCACCCATCACGCGTTTGCTGATCGTGGCCTCGGCTACTGCGTTTTAAACGATGTCGCCATTGCGATTCGCCGACTCCACGCCTCCGAGCCAACGCTCCGCATCTTCGTGCTGGATACCGATGCGCACCAAGGGAACGGGACCCACGGCATCTTTGCAGGAGACGATCGTGTCTTCACCTACTCGATTCACGTGGGGAAAAACTATCCAGCAGCCAAGACTCCGGGTAGCCTTGATGTCCCGCTGCCTCGCTTCGTGAGTGGCACCGAATACCTGGAACAACTGGAATCCACCTTGCCCGAGGCGTGGGCTGATTTCGGGGCTGATCTGTGCTTCTGGATTGCCGGCGCAGACCTGCATCATGCCGACCGTTTCGGGCAAATGCGCCTGGATGATGAACACTTCGCTGCCCGCGATGATTTCGTGCTGCAACAACTTGTCGCAAGCCGAACTCCGACCGCCGTTCTCTACGGTGGGGGGTATAATCGCGACCGGGTTCACACCGCCGCGATTCACGCCGCGACCGTGAAGCGGTGTGCGGCTTCCTGGGCAAGGCACTACCGGGACAAGCCCCTTAGGCCCCCGGCACGCTGACACTCTGACCGTTATCTTTCCGGTCCAACTGAAGGATGTAGGGCGCTGCGACATCCACCCATTGCTCCGGCGTCGGGAAGCGTTCCGATTCCACCCCCCAGGCCTGCTTCAGCATCGCGGTCGCGATCACGCCGGGATTTAGTGGCACACACGCCATCGGATCGGGCAACTCCGCAGCCATGGCTTGGGAGAGTCCTTCAATGGCAAACTTGGAGGCACAGTAGGGCGCAACCTGCGGCGAGGTGCCTCGCCCCCAGCCGGAGGAAAGATTCACGATCACGCCAGTGACCCGCTTGACCATGGCGGGAACGAAGGCGCGGATGACGTTGTAGACCCCTTTCACATTCACATCGATCAATTGGTGAAACTCCTTGGTCGGCACCTCCCAGAGGTTACGAGGCTCGTTCATGATGGCGGCGTTGTTGATGATCAGATCCGGAATACCGTGGGACGCATCCACGGTCTCGAACCACACATCCACCTTGTTGGCCTGGGCCACATCCACGATGTCGAACCGATGGGCATCATCACACCCAAAGCGCAGATCCAAAATACTCTCGGGGTCGCGCCCGCATCCGATGACCTCATGGCCCTCCTTCATGTAACGGTCGGCCAATACCCGACCCAATCCCTTGGAAACTCCCGTGATCAGTATTTTCATTGCCTGACTATATGCGTTACCGGCGGCATTTCAGGCGAGTCGAAACAAAGCGGGGTTAAGTCGGTTGCACCGTCGCGGAACCGAACCCACCGTTCCATTCTGTCGCCGGTCAATCGCCCGCCCCTTCTCTCGACGCTGACTTCCACCACTCACGATCAAACATGGAACTAACTGCCCGGAAATGGCTGAGACGTGGGGGAATCTTTCTCGCGATATGCGTCGGATGCTCCATTGCCTTGGGCATCTACTATCGCCTACCGGATCACAGTCGCCGGGTTCCCTCCTACGCCATCGCCGATGGGAGTCACACGAAACTCGGACAAGCCAACGCTGCGCAGCTTCAGGCCCATCCCGGCCAAGCCGGAGTGCATCTGCTGCCGGATGGGCGCGACGCGTTTGTCGCTCGGGCCATCCTCGCCCGCCAGGCGGAGCAGACCATCGATGTGCAATACTACATGTATCATCAGGACACGGTCGGCTCACTGCTGACCCAGGAGCTGTTGGCCGCGGCCGATCGCGGGGTTCGCGTGCGTATCCTGATTGACGACATCTACGGCCACGAAAGCGAGGACACCTGGGTGACGCTCAGTGCGCACCCGCAGATTGAGGTGCGGCTCTGGAATCCGTGGCGCCGTAATCGCAACCGGATGATTCAGTCCATTCTACGATTCCGGGACATCAATTTCCGCATGCACTCGAAATCGTTCACCGTTGATAGCGAATTCACGGTGTTGGGGGGGCGAAACATCGGGGATGAATACTTCAATGCCAATCCGGAGGTCGCCTTTTCGGATATCGACGTCGTCGCCGTTGGCTCGCCGATCGATGAGGTTTCCCGCATTTTTGACGAATACTGGAACAGCGAGTTCGCTTACCCCGTGGAGTCCCTGGTCCGACCGGGTTCGACTGAAGCCCTTTCGACCCTGCGGGGTTCCCGGGAGGCCATTCTCGCTCGCCCCGCCACCACTCGCTACGTGCAGGCGCTGATCGAGTCCGACCTCGCCGCCAAACTGGCAAAAGGTGCGATGGATTTCAGTTGGTCTGAGGCCCGCGTGATTTTCGATTCTCCGACCAAAAAAAACCGGGACGAGAACAGTGCCTCCGATCTCTTGATTTCCCAACTCGCGCCCTACATCACCGAATCAACCCGGAGCGTTTACATCGTCTCACCTTACTTTGTTCCGGGAGACCGGGCGGCGGACGCCCTGATCGACCTTGCGACCAACGGAGTCGATGTGAGGGTGCTCACCAACTCGCTGGCCTCCAACGATGTCACCGCGGTTCATGCCGGTTACGCAAAATACCGAAGAAAACTGCTCCGCGGTGGAGTGCGACTCTTCGAATTTGATGAGGCTCTGAAGGATCGGGACGGCAAACGATTCACCTGGCTTCCGGGCCTGAGCAAATCGAGTCTGCACGCCAAAACCATGGTCATGGATGGCGAATGGATGTTCGTCGGATCGTTCAATTTCGATCGACGCTCCCTGAACATCAACAACGAGATCGGGCTCTTGTTTCGCCATCCCGATCTGGCCGGAAAACCCGCCCACGACTTCGCCCACCGCGTGGGAGCAGTGG
>CAKZMS010000437.1 GCA_937128785.1 uncultured Opitutaceae bacterium
CGTCCTTTACCTGACCGAAGATCTCGTTTTCGCCGATGAGCTGGGACTCGAGGCCGGCCGCCACCGAGGTCAGCTGGTCAATGGTTTCAGAACCCGTTTTGTAGAGTTCCAGCGATTTGAAGGCTTCCAGATCGATCCCTTGGGTTTCGCAGAAGGTGCTCCGCAGGGTTTCGATTGTTTCCGCGTCGTCGGCCACACCGTAGAGTTCAATGCGATTGCAGGTGTTGAGCACGGCGAACTCCTGCAATCCTGGCAGGGTGGCGAGTCGGCTCTGGAACTCCGGCATCTTCTCCGGGCCCACAGCCAGCTTCTCCCGCCACTCCAACGGGGTCGTGTGGTGGGTGGCCCCCACAACAAACAACGTCAGTTGCGAATCGCTCACGGGGTTTCAGAAATTGTAGTCGGGATCACCTCATCGCCATGACGGGAGGAATTTACCGGATAGACCGAAATTAGAGCCGCGACGAACAACCCGATACAAACCCAGGAAAGCCGCTTGCCGTGGAGGATGCCTCGTCGACGGAGGAAAAGAGCCGCCCCATAGGCGATCCAGATCGCGACGGTGATGAGGAGTTTGGCGAGGTTGACCGTATCAAATGCCCGCACCCAGTGCGCGGCGCCGACCAGTAGGGAAGCGGACAGCAGCACAACTCCCACGGTCAGCAGTCGCAGACTGATGAGATCAAGGTCGCGAATGGCGGGAAGAAAAGCGAACGCGCCGCTGAGCTGTTTGTTCTTCAGGCTGTAGTTGCGCAGGAGGAACATGATCGACGTCAGCGCGAGCAGGGCAAAAACCCCGTAGCTGAACAGGGCGATCGCCGCATGGAACTCGATCCAGACATTGCCGCCGAATACCCCGACCCGTCGGGTGGCATCCCAAGCGGGCACGGCGAGTGATACCGTGGTGACCACCAGCGACAGCAACGATGTGAAGTAGCCCAGCAGACTCAGGCGGAAAGTGAGCCCGACGACGAGGTAGAGGGCCGTGGCCGACCAGCCGGTGAATTGGAACAGCTCGAAGGTATTGCCCAGGGGGCACCCACCGACTTCAAGGCCGCGCAGATAAAGTCCGACCGTTTGCAGCCCAAACCCGAGCAGTACGACCCCGTAGATCCCCCCGGCCGGTTGTTTGCGATGACGGGCCAAGGCGATCGTGCCGATCAACACGCCCACAAGGTAGCAGGCGGCGGCAATCCAGATCCATTGGCGGTCAGTCATATGCCAGAGGGAAAATCTCATTTCCCCACAAAACAAATCCCAAAATCAGATATCGGCGGCGCCTCGGGCGGAGTAGGGGCTGTGAGGCAGGATGGATTTTTACAGGAGGGAGCAGTTAGAAGCAGAGCCGTCAGCCGGCTGGTTTTTCCAGAAGCTAACGAAGAAAACGAAGGTAGCTACCATCGAGACGAAACGTCATTGACCACAGATTACACAGATTATCACGGATCGATGGAATATGGGTTAATCTGAGAAATCGGTGGTTAATTTGTCTCGGACTGGCTTGCTTCAGCTGCGCTTTGCCACCCAGAAGCGGCATTCGTCGGAGAAGTCGCGCACGGCGCGGGATTCCTTGCTGATGCGGCGGCGCATGCTGTCCCACTCGTGGGTCCAGCCGGTAGCCTCGAGATCCTCCAGAATCTCCGAACGGATGGGCAGGTGCATGAAGGTGCGGCCGAGGTCGTCCTCGAAGTAGCGGTCACCGAACTCCACCAGCGCGGGGTCCTGCCGGCCGGTGAGCCAGAGCTTGGCTTCGCGTTTCCACATGAAGCGCTCAAGTTTGGAGTGGTCCCGATCGTGCGTGGTAAAGATCAGCGGTGCCCCGGGTTTGCAGCAGGCGGCGAGGGACCGTAGCGCCATCCGGCGGTTGCGCCGTCGGGGAATCTGCATGAGGCCGTTGAACAGGAAGAGTGCGGCGTCGAATTCCAACCCCGCGACTTCCGGATGCTTCGAGATCTTACGCGCGTCGGCGTGAAACAGGGTGATCGCTTTGCCTACCTCCCGCTCGAGGGATAGGGATTGGGCCTGGGCGCAAAGTTCCTCGGCAAAGTCGAAGGCATGGATCTTTTTGTAGCCGAGTTCGTAGAGTCCCAGCGTCGCCCGCCCGGCGCCACAACCGGCCTCCAGAATTCGGGCCGTTTTGCGCCGCGGAAGATACTGCTCGAACACCTTTCGCTCGGAGGCCCACAAGCCCAAGCGATGCGCCGCTCGCGTGTAATGCACCACCGCCCGCAGGTCGTTAAAGTCCTCGCGGACTTGTTTCGACGAAAGCGGTTTTACGGAGTCTTTATTAACCACAGAATTCACAAATGGGCACAGATTTAGGATGAAACTCGGAGATCAAGTTTGGTCTGAGTTGATCGGCGAAATCTGCGGTTTCTATCCACCTACCGTTTTTTGCCCCAGCGGCGTTTTTGCTCTTTGAGTTCCAGGCTGGCGGCTTCGATTTGTACCCCGGCCACGGCGGGATGGGCTCGGAGGGTTTGGACGATCTCACCCGTGCGCGTCCAGTCGAGGGCGGTGGAGACATCGGCGATGGCGGCGGCGCGGTTATCGCCGAGGAAACCAAAACTGGTGGCAGTGCGTCCGCCGCGGGCGTCGAGGATGGGGCGCAGCGAGGTCATGAACTCCTCGTTCTCCGGATTGTCCGGTTGGAGCAACCAGGTGACCCGTTTCACATTCTGCGCGACGTAGGCGGCGAGAGGATAGGTCTCCCGCACATTGATGCGCGCGCCGTCGTCCCGCACCATGACGGTGCCGAGGATGACCACGGGAACGTTCTCACCGAGGGTCTCGCCGTATTCCTCATACGCGTCGGAGAACATGTTGAGTGCAATCGAGGCTGACTTGGTCGCGAGGTTAAACGCCACCCAGGGCCGGTTGTCGCGCTTGGCCAATTTCTTCTGAATGCCGCTCACAATGCCACACAGCCGGAAGGGGGTGCGGTCCTCTTGCTCCAACAACTCATCGATGTCGTAGGTGTCGATGGCGTCGGATAGCCCGATGTAGGTGTTCATCGGATGACCCGAAACGTAGAACCCGAGCAGTTCCTTTTCGAAAGCGAGTTTCTCCGCCGACGAAAAATCAGACACCTCTGAACTCTTGTTACTTGATACTTGTTCCTTGATACTTCGCTCCGCCGCATCCGGCTCGCTGAGCATGTCGAGGAAGTTGTTTTGGCCGGCGGCCCGATCGCGGGCGTGAGCGGCGGCGGCGGACATGGCGCTGTCGATGCGTTCGAAAATGGCCTGACGGGATTCGCCGGAGAAGTCGAAGCCGCCTGTTTTTACGAGATGCTCCAGCACGCGTTTGTTGGCGGCCTTGCCGTCGACTCTCGCGACGAAATCGTCGAAGTCCTCGAACGGTCCGTTCTCCTCGCGCTCTTCGATGATGCGGAGGGAGGCGGCCTCACCGACGCCTTTGATGCCGGCGAGTCCAAAGCGGATCTTGCCGCCGCTTTGCGGCGGAACGTCCAATGTCGAATGACCAATGTCCAATGACTCAGAACCCGTCTTACTTTTGGTCATGGAGGATTGGTCATTGGACATTCCGTTCTTGGTTTCGGCGACAGGAGTAAACGTCTCCCGCGATTCGTTTACATCCGGACCAAGCACGGTGATGCCCATGGCGAGGGCCTCGTCGATGAAGTGGGAGACCTTTTCCGCATTGCCGAGCTCGGCGGTGAGCACGGCGGCCATGAATTCGACGGGGTAGTTGGCTTTCAGATACGCGGTCTGATAGGCGACGATGGCGTAGGCGGCGGAGTGAGACTTGTTGAAACCGTATTCCGCGAACTTGTTCAGGATGTCGAAAATCTCGTTGGCCTTCTTGGCGGGGATGTTGTGGATCCGCGCCGCGCCCTCGGTAAATTTCTCCCGTTCCCGGGCCATGGCTTCCATGTCCTTTTTGCCCATGGCGCGCCGAAGCATGTCCGCACCACCGAGCGAGTAACCCGCGATGATCTTGGCGCATTCCATCACCTGTTCCTGATAGACGATGATCCCGTAGGTTTCCTCGAGCACGTCCTCGAGCAGCGGATGGGGATACTCGATGGTGGCCGGGTTGTGTTTACCTTTCGCGTAGGTGGGGATGAACTGCATCGGGCCCGGCCGGTAGAGGGCGGAGATGGCATTGATGTCATCGATGCTGGAGATGCCGACCTGGCGGGAGGCGTTCTGCATCCCCGGAGACTCCAACTGGA
>CAKZMS010000438.1 GCA_937128785.1 uncultured Opitutaceae bacterium
GGGGGTGTGGAAGGGAGAGGATGGGAGGTGAGGCTAAAGACGGACGATAAGGTTCAAAACCGGGAGAATCAAGTCAGGTGCGGATCTGTCCGGTGCCGGTTACGACGTATTTGTAGGAGCAAAGTTCCGGCAATCCCATGGGACCGCGGGCGTGGAGGCGATCGGTGCTGATGCCGATCTCGGCGCCAAAGCCGAATTCGAATCCGTCATTGAAGCGCGTGCTCGCATTCCAAAATACGGCGGAGCTGTCGACTGCGGCCTGGAAACGGGCGGCTGCCGCGGAGTCGGTGGTGACGATGGTTTCACTGTGGCCGCTGCTGTCGGCGTTGATGATCGCGATGGCGTCTTCGAGGGAATCGACGAGCCGCACGGCCATGACGGGACCGAGGAACTCGTCCTTGAAGTCTTCCGCGGATCCGGCGACGTGGGGGATGTCGGCGGTGGCCAGGGCTGCAGCGACGCGTTCATCCACCCGGAGTTCGACTCCGGCTTTGTACAGCGCGCGGGCGACCCGGGGAAGGAGGGTGGCGGGGGCGTTCGCGTCGACGAGGAGTTGCTCGGCGGCGTTGCAGACCCCCGGGCGCTGGGTCTTGGCGTTGACGGTGATGGATTCGGCCAGCGCGGGATCCGCGTCCTTGTCGAGGTGGACAAAGCACACGCCGGTATAGTGTTTGATGACCGGAATGGTGCTGTTTTGCGCGACAAAACGGATCAGTCCCTCACCGCCACGGGGGATGATGCAGTGAACTAGTTCGTCGAGCTTCAGCAGGGTGTTGAGCGCGGCGCGGTCGGTGGTGGGGATGAGCTGCACCGCATCAGCGGGCAGGTCGGCGGCCGAAAGCGCTTCGGCGATCAGGGCGGCCAGCGCGGTGTTGGTATGGAAGATCTCTTTGCCACCGCGCAGAATGGCGGCGTTGCCGGATTTGAGGCACAGGATCGCACAATCGATCGTCACGTTGGGCCGAGCCTCGTAGATGATGCCGATCACCCCGATGGGCACGCGACGTTTTTCGATGACGAGTCCGTTGGGCCGGGTTGTGGTCTCGAGGGCGGCCCCAACCGGATCGGGCAGGTCGGCCACTTGGCGAACGGACTCGGCCAGTTGCTCGAGCCGGGCCGGGGAGAGCGTCAGGCGATCGATTTGCGCGCTGGTGAGCCCGTTTTCTTCGGCGGCATCCAGATCCTTCTGGTTGGCGGCTTGCAGGATGTCGCCCGCAGCGGGGATAAGCTCGGCAAGTTTGGTCAGGGCGGCGTTCTTCTGCGCCGTCGGCACCGTCGCCAACACGTGGGAAGCAGCGCGAGCGCGCTCCGCGATGGAGGTGACAAGAGATGCGAGTTCGGAGGACATGACAGGAGGTTTTACGGTTGTCAGAGCGCGCGAATCAATCGGCGGTGGTTCGCTGGTGCAAGGGTTGAGCGCAGGCGGAGGGAGGGGAGGCGGCTCAGGCATCAAATCAATGGGCGGGGGCGGAGCGATCGTGAAAAGCCGCCAGACCCCCATTACGATCAGCCCCAGCCCGAGCAGTGCCGTCACCGGCGAGGCGAGCCATTCGACCCCTGAACCCGTGATGGTCCAGGCCATGGCGTCGTGGGTGGGGGCGGCGGTGGAAACGAGCAATACCACGGCGTTGTGGAGAGCATGTCCGGCGATACACAATGCGAGTGAACGGGTCCGGTAGTAGACCCACCCGAGGAACAGGCCGAGCAGGAGTGTAGCGGGAAGTTGCCACAGGCTGAGATGCAACGCACTGAAAAGGCCGGCGCTGATCAGGATCGCCTTGCCGGGTTTCACCTTTCGGAGCAGGCCCCCCAGAATCATGTATCGGCACAAAAATTCCTCGGTGAGAGGAGCCACTACCACCAAAACCATTGTCGCCGAAATCGGGTGGGTCGCGAGGTTGACCCAGTCCGCTTCCGGCAGGGTCAACCAATCGATGGACAAGATCAGCGGATATACTTGGATCAAAGCCCAGAGCACGGCGATGACCAATCCGAGGCCGGCGAGAAACGCGGCTGGAGCTGATTGGGTCGCCGGCATAAGTGGCTGCGGAATCCCACGCCAGACGGAGCCCTTCCACCGGCGTTCTACATCAATCAAACACAGCGCACCCATCGTATTGGCGAAGCCGATGAACCAAGGGGCATCCGTCAGAGACAAATCAATGTGGGGCCACCAAAGTCCCAGGATCAACACCCCGCCCACCAAACCGATTCCCGCTCCGACGGTGCAGAGAGTGAAGATGGCCGCCAAGGCTACAGCCCGGCCGATCGATGCGGGATTGGGTTGGGGACTCAAGTGGCGACCACATCAACGCCTTTCCCAGCTGGTGGTCAATCTAACCGCCCGGTGTCCCTCGAAAATGTTACCGAAGGCTCGGCGTTGGCTTACTCGAACAGGTTGCCGCGGTTGAAGCGCCAGACGCTGAAGACGTTTACGACGGCGGCCATGCCCAGCAGCACGGCGAGAATGGGTAGAATCTCAAAGATGGATTTGTGCGCCCAGAGCACGGCGATGAACCCCTCCATCGACCAGTAGACCAAGGTGAGCTTGCTGATGCTTTGGATGAATTCGGGCATGAAGCTGGTCGGAAACCACGCCCCGCCGATCGCGCTCATGGTCAGGATGAGGAAGGTCGCCAGACCACTCGCAGCGGCCGGATTGGGTGCGATGGCCGACAGCAACATGCCAAACGCCGTGCAGGCGATCGACGCACACAGGGCGACCACCAGGAGCGACGGCAGGTGCGGAATGACCTCGATACCAAACATGATTTGGCCGGCGATGAAGAGCACCGTCAGCTGCACCAGTCCCATGAGCATATTGAACAGATATTTGCTCCAGAGGATGTGGGAACGGCTCACCGGGGAAGCGAGGAGTCGATGGAAGATACCCGCTTGTTTTTCCTCAAACAGCGCGGTGGAGGCGCCACTCACGGAGAAGAGCAAAAACATGATCGCCCATCCTCCGACCACCCGGGTCGCGGCGGGGCTCTTCACGTCGGCCCCGGCGAGCTGCTCATTCTCGATCGCCACGATCTGGTCGATAAAAGAGGACGCGTCGGCGGAGTCTGCCTTGCCTTCCTCGGAAGCCGAATCATCGGCCCCGAAGTTCATGACTCCTGCCTCCATGTCGGCGCGCACGGTTTCGTATTTGAGGTCAAAGGCATCGGATATCGTCCGCGCCATGCCGTCGTAGAAGGCCGTCGTCTCGGCGGTGCCGATGTAGCTCTCGGCTTGCTCCTTCAAACTGGTCATTAAGGCCTGCGGGGCGGAGGTGAAGATGACCTTTTGGAGGAGACCGGTGACAGTCTGGGTTTCGATTTCGTTGCGGGGATTGTTGAGAAAAATCAACCGCAGGCCGAAGCGCTCTTCGCTCATCGTGTCCGGCGGAAACACGAGTCCGAAGCGCATCTTGTTGTCGCGAATGAGCTCGCGGGCGCGGTCGGCGGTGAGGGGTTGTTCCACCCCGGCGGCGTCTTCCCATGTGTGGATCACCTGGAAGGCCGACTCGGCCTCCATGGCCTCGATGATGGCTGTGGCGACGGCGGCGTCCGATTCGTTGACCACGGCGATGGGCACGCCGGTCGGACCGCTGCTGGAGCGGTTTACGCCAAACACCTGACCGAAGATATAGACCAGCACGAGCGGGACGATGAAGGTCAGGCCGAACGCGACCTTGTTGCGCAGGAACAGGCGGATGTCTTTGCGGAGAAGGGACAATACGGTGGACATGAGAAGTGCGGTTTTGAAATCGGGACTCTTGCTCATTTGTCATCTATTAGATGACAAATGGTTTTGGTCATTACGGGTATTTGCAGGGTAGGGTGCTGAAACCTGTCATCTAATAGATGACGAAATGCTTTGGGCGATTTTTTGAGGATTCTTGGAGTTATTCGCGGAAGGCTTTGCCGGTGAGGTGGAGGAAGACGTCTTCCAGTCCGGGGCGGGTAAGGGTGCATCCGGCAGAGGCCACGCCGTGTTTTTCCAGCACTTGGAATACGGTGGAGAGTTGGGTGCCAGCGCGAACGGCGAGCGTGTGCGCGCCGTCGACTGTCACCAAAGCTCCGAGCGCCTCCAGTTCCGGCAGAGCGAGCAGGCTCGCGTCTGAACGGGTGATACGGATCCGTTCGGCGGAAGGGAGTTGTTCGAGCAGTTGAGCGAGGGTGCCGCTCGCGAGGATCTTGCCGTGATCGATGATGGCGATGCGTGAGCAGAGCCGGGTGGCCTCCTCCATGTAGTGTGTGGAGTAAACGACGGTGAGGCCCTCGCGGTTGAGTTTTTCGAGCAGTTCGAAGATGGCGTTGCGGGACTGGGGATCGACGCCAACGGTCGGTTCATCGCAGAGCAGCATTTTCGGCCGATGCAGCAACGCGGCGATGATGTTGAGACGCCGCTTCATGCCTCCGGAGAAGCTCTTGACCCGATCCTTGCGGCGATCTTCCAGACCCACGGCGGACAACCCCTCGGTGATCCGCTCGCGCAGGGTCTTGTGATCCAACCCAAAGAGCTCGCCAAAGACCTGCAGGTTTTCCTCGGCAGTGAGCTCATCGTAGAGGGCGATGTTCTGAGGAACCAGGCCAAGCTCGTGACGCGCCTGGTGGTCGCCGTTGGTGGTCGAGATGTCGTTGAGCGTGATGCTGCCGGCATCGGGCCGCTTCAGTCCGGAGATGAGCGACATGAGGGTGGACTTGCCGGCGCCGTTGGGGCCGAGCAATCCGAGGAATTCACCGGGGGCGATATCCAGCGAGACGTCGCTGAGGGCGGTGAGGCTGCCGTAAGATTTGGAAACCGAACTGATCGTGAGCATGCCCGATCAATTGGTGGAAGAACGCCTCGTTCGCGAAACCTATTTGCATTTCCGTGACCATCGACCCGGTGGGTCATGGTTCAATGGTCATGGTCGGTCAGAGCGACCGGCGCTGCCTCGGCCCCGAGGTCAACCGAGGTCGGCCAGGCGTGCTTGCAGCGCGGCGAAACGATCGTCGGGAATGATCGGTCCGAGGTGTTGCACGGTTTCGGCGCCGACGTGGGAGGCGATGCGGCCGCTCTCGGCAAGGGATTTGCCGCGGAGGTGGGAGGCGAGGAAGCCGGCCGCCCAGGAATCGCCGGCGCCGTTGGTATCGATCACGGAATCGACCACGACCGGTTCGATGCGATGGAGTTCGTCACCTTGGGCGATCCAGGCGCCGTCCTTGCCGACTTTGACGGCGGCAATGACACCGTGATCGGCGAGGCGTTTCGCCAGAACATCGTAGGGTGAGTCTTCGTCCTCAAAGAGGGCGCGGATCTCGTCCTCGTTGGCGAAGACGATGTCGATCCCGGAGGCGAGTTGTTTGAAGATCCAAGGGCGCGTGGCGTTGATGACTTCAAACGATGCGAGATCAACGGACACGGTGCAGCCGGCGGTTCGGGCAGAGGAGAGGACGGCGTCGGCGAGCGCTTCGTTGAACACCAGGTAACCCTCCATGTGGGTGTGGCGGCACTCGGCGAAGTCGGCCGGGCTGATCTCGTCGGGCGAGAGCGTCATGGCCGCGCCGAGGTCGGTGCGCATGGTGCGATCGGCGTCGGGCGTGGTGAGGATGAGCGAACGGGCGTTGGGCACTGCGCCGGTTTTGAAGCGGGAAGTGTCGATGCCGAGGTCACTGAAGCGGTTGCGGTAGGTGGCGGCGACGTCGCAGTTGCCGAGCTTGCCGAGGTAGGTCGTTGTAAGCCCGAGGCGGGTCGCGTTAAGCGTGGCGTTCGCGGCGGAGCCACCGGTGGAGGTGGTCGGGGCGTTCTCCAGATTGGCGAGGATGGCGGACATCTCCTCGTCGTTGACGAGCACCATGCCGCCTTGTTCGCCGGCGACGTGGTTTTGCAGGAATTCAAAGGGCACGGTGGCGAGCAGGTCCATGATGGGAGACCCCACGCCGATCAGATCGAATTTGGTATCAGTCATTGTTGGAATAATCGCTTAGTTGGAAACTTGGAGGCTGGTGGCGAGCAGGGGTTCATCGTCGATCTCGATGATGATGCCGTAGTCGCCGGGTTCTTGGAAGGCGAGGTTGCGGACCTCGTTGATGAGGTTGATCCGTTGCAGCGGGCCTTGGGATTTGAAGGGGCGCTCGATCAGCTGCTTCATGTTGGTCGGATCGACTCCCATGGAGAGTTTGATGGTGTGCTCGCCCTCGGGCACGTCGCTGAGGGTGAGGAACCAAATCATGAAGGGATGGGTAAGCGGAAACTCGCGCCCGCGAATATTGGAGAAAATACCCAGAATGGTGTGTTTTCCGGTGGCGGGATCGATGTGCACGCCGTCGCAGGTGAGCCAGCAGAGGACTTGTGGTTTGGAATTCAAGATGAGCTAAATGGGGGCGGGGGATTCGGTGGAGGCAAGCGGGAATGGCTTGGCGGCGACGGCAAAGGCGTTTTGGTGGAGATTGATGGAGGAACTGAGCACTCACTTAAAAGACATCATCGTCCAACTCGAAGCCTACCCGCGCTGGTTGGTGGCGAGCTGCGGGGTGATCCTCTCCCTAGCCTTGCTGTGGGTGGTGGGCAAGGTGCTCAAACTGACTATTCAGGTGGTGCTGGCCCTGGCGGGAATCGCCCTGATTGTGGGAGCGGTTTGGTGGGTCCTGGGATATTTCTGAGCGGTTCCGATTGGGGCAAATCCGAGCTTTTTCTTGTCTCGGTTGGTCGGCCCTCAAATAACCACTGTCGATGAAGTATATTTTCGTGACCGGTGGGGTGGTTTCTTCCTTGGGCAAGGGGCTCACAGCGGCGGCGCTTGGCGCTTTGCTCGAAGTGAGAGGGCTGAAGGTCCGGATTCAAAAATTTGATCCGTATCTCAACGTCGACCCGGGCACGATGAGTCCCTTCCAGCACGGGGAGGTTTACGTGCTCGAAGATGGAGCGGAGACCGATCTCGACCTGGGTCACTACGAGCGCTTTACCAGCGGCAAGCTTTCCCGCCTCAACAGCCTTTCATCCGGCCAGATCTACGAGAGCGTGATCCAAAACGAACGCCGGGGCGTCTACCTTGGCAAGACGGTGCAGGTGATTCCGCACGTGACCAACGAGATCAAGGAACGCATTTATCAGGGCGCCAAGGACGTCGACGTGCTCATCACGGAGATTGGTGGCACCACCGGTGACATCGAGGGCCTACCGTTTCTCGAGGCCATGCGTCAGTTTGCCTTGGAGGTCGGACCGCGCGATTGCCTCTTCATCCACGTGACGCTCGTGCCTTATCTCGGCGCCGCCGGTGAGCTCAAAACCAAGCCGACCCAGCAGTCCGTCGCCAAACTCCGCGAAATCGGTATCCAGCCGCACATCGTGGTTTGCCGTTGCGAGCACGCGATGGATCACGGCATGCGCGACAAGATTTCCATGTTCTGCAACGTGCCGGTGAAAGCCGTGGTGGAATGCCGTGACGTGAGCTCGATCTACAAGCTCCCGATCGCCTTGCAGAAGGAAGGTTTGGACGAACTCGTCGTCGACCTTTTCGGCATGAAGCGTCCGATGCCCGAGAACAACCTGTGGAACAACATCGTGAAGCGCATCGAGAATCCGCGCCACGGGGTGACCATCGGTGTGGTGGGCAAATACATCGAGCTGCAGGATGCCTACAAATCGGTTTACGAGTCAGTCACCCACGCTGGCATCGCCAACAACTGCCGGGTCAACTTCCGCCGCATTGATGCAGAGGAGCTAGAAGCCCGCAACGGCCTCAACTTGCTCAAGGGGCTTGATGGTATTCTGGTGCCGGGCGGTTTTGGTGATCGGGGCACGGAAGGCAAAATTGCCGCCGCCCGCTACGCTCGCGAAAATGGCGTGCCGTATTATGGTTTGTGCCTCGGCCTGCAGATCGCGGTCATCGAGTTCTGTCGCAACGTTCTGAAACTGAAGGGGGCTAACTCCCTCGAATTTGATCCCGAATCGCCCGAACCCGTCATCACCATGATGGAGGAACAGAAGAAGATCATCGATAAGGGCGCGACCATGCGCCTCGGCAGTTATGAGTGTGCCCTGCAGCCCGGCACCAAGGCCCGGCGGGCTTACGGCACCGACAATATACGTGAGCGTCACCGCCACCGTTTCGAAGTGAACAACGCCTATGTCGGCGCGATGCAGAAGGGCGGTATGGTAATCAGCGGGATCAACCCCCGCCGCAACCTTGTGGAAATTGTGGAGATCAAAAACCACCCGTGGTTCGTCGCCGTCCAGTTCCATCCGGAGTTTCAATCGAAGCCCAACGAAGCCCATCCGCTGTTCGCCGCGTTCATCAAGGCGGCGATGAAGCATCAGAAGGGCGCGGTCGCCGCGCCGAAGGCCCAGCCAAAGGCCAAGAAAAAGGCTGCGCCCAAGAAGGCCGCCGCCAAAAAATCCAAATCGGCCTAAGCGATGCTCTACGATCCGGCCAAACTACTGCTCCTTGCGGGCCCCTGCTCGTTGGAAAACGCCGAGGTGTGCCGGGCGGTGGCGACCGAGCTGGTGACCTTGGGCAAATCCCACCCGGATCTGAACATCGTTGTCAAAGGTTCGGTTGATAAAGCCAATCGCACCTCGATCGCCGGCGCCCGGGGCACCGGACTGGAGGGTGGCCTCGAACTTCTCGCCCTGGTGAAGCAGGAGTTTGGCCTGCCGGTCGTCACGGATATCCACAACGCGGAGCAATGTGCCCCGGTGGCTGAGGTCTGTGATGTACTGCAGATCCCCGCGTTTCTTAGTCGGCAAACCGACCTGTTGCTCGCCGCTGCCGCCACGGGACGCGTCGTCAACGTCAAGAAGGGCCAGTTTCTCGCGCCGACCGACATGAAGCACGTCGTCGGCAAGATCCGCGAAGGTGGCGCTGCCGAGATCTGGCAGACCGAGCGCGGCACGACCTTTGGTTACCAGAATCTCGTCGTCGATATGCGCGGTTTTCCCATCATGGCGACCAACGGACACCCCACGATCCTGGACGCGACCCACAGCGTGCAACTTCCGGGAGCAGGCGACGGAAAGAGCAGTGGCCAACGCGAATTCGTCGAGCCGCTGGCCAAAGCAGCGCTCGCCGCTGGCGCTAATGGTTTGTTTTTGGAAACCCATCCCGATCCCGCGAATGCGATCAGCGACGGCCCGAACATGGTGCCGCTGAACGAATTGGCTGAGCTCATCGAACGCTGTCTCCGGGTGTGGCGGGCCGTGAAAAACTGATCACGGAAAAGCGCCACAGGCGTTGACCCCCGTTAAATGGGGCGGCACGATCCGGCCAATCCTATGGCTGACTCCACTGCGCAGACCTTTCTGATCGACGTGCCGATCCCTTCGATGGGAGCCACCGTCAACGAACTCACCATCATCGATGTGATGGTGAAGCCCGGTGATCGTTTCGCCAAGGGCGACAAGATAGCCGAGTTGGAAAGCGACAAATCGGTCTTCGAATTTGAAGCGCCCTGCGAGGGCGTCCTACAGGCTCTGCAAGTGCGGGCCGGTGATATCGTGCCTTCCGGTTCTCCGTTCATGCAGATCGAAACGGACGATATTTCCTTGAAGCACTTGGAAGCCAAAGAAGGAGTCGTGGCGGCCGCTCCTGCTGCGGCGAAACCGGGGTCAACGCCCCCGGCTACAACCAAACCTGCAGCGGTAGCCGGGGGCGTTGACCCCGGGGTTCCATCCGCCCCTCCGACGCCTGCTCCGGCCGCCACCGGACCCAAGTGGACTCCCCGGGCCGTGAAGCTCGTGCGCGAAGCCGGACTTGAGCCCGACTCTATTACCGATATCGAAGCGACCGGTCCCGCGGGTCGGGTTTCCGGTGATGATGTCGCCCGCTATTTGGCCTCGCGTTCTGGTGCGGCCGACTCGACCCCGGCCGTCGCGGCTACCCCAGCTACCTCCGGAGCCGATCAGACCGTGTGCATTGCGGGAGTGGGATTTGCGGTGCCGCAAAACGTGCGTTCCACCAAGGACGTCTTGAAGGAATTTCCCGGTCGCACCGAAGATGAGATGATCAAGCTCACCGGCATCCGCGAGCGTCGTTACGCTGGCGAGGGCGAGACTGCCACCGATCTCGCGGTTACGGCCGTTCAGCATGCGGTGGAGCAGGCGGGCGTGGACCTGGCCAGCATCGATGGCGTAATTATGGCCACGCTCATTCCCGACCAACCCGTTCCGGCTATGGCGAGCGCACTCGCGCAGAAACTGGGCATTAACTCGGCCTTGGCCTTTGATCTGAATGCGGCCTGTTCTGGCTGGCTGTATGCGTTGGAGGTCGGCCGCTCGTTGATTTTGGGAGGCGGTCCAAAGAACGTGATCGTGGTGACGGCCGAGTTGCTGTCGCGCATCACGAATCCGAAAGACCACGAGACGGCATTCCTGTTTGGTGATGGCGCCGGCGCGGCGATCCTTACCGATTCCCCGGGTGGTCACCGCTTGCACCGGATGGGTCTCTCGGGTGACGCCAGTAAGTTTGACGCCATCCAGCGTCCGGGCGGTGGCGCCAACAAACCTTGGCCGAAGCCGGAAGACGTGAACGTCGATGATTTCTACCTGCAGGTAAACGGACCGGTGGTATTCAAAGGTGCGGTCAAAGCTTTCGCCGATGAAATCGAGAAGACGATGCAGCGCCACAAGCTGACCCCGGAGACCATTGGCTGGATCGTGCCCCATCAGGCGAACGAACGAATTCTGCGCGCGGTTTCCAAACGCGTGGGCATTCCCTACGAACGCTTCGTCGTCACGATTGACAAATACGGTAACACGTCCGGCGCCAGTGTTTCGATGGCGCTTGGTTGGGCGGCGGAAGAGGAAATCTTCGAGCCCGGTGACAAGATCATCTTCTGCAGTGTCGGCGCCGGCTTCACCTACGCGGGTGGTTTGCTGGTTTGGTGAGGTTGGGACTTAGGCCGGCTCCGTCAGCCTGAAGCTGTTTTACAGGAGACAGCAGAGGACAGCGGAGAATTGGATCTGTGGAGATCTGAGCAATCGGTGGTTAGCAGTCTGCGGTGGAGTGGAGGGCCTTGGGGTTGCGTTCCCGAACAGGGGCCGCG
>CAKZMS010000439.1 GCA_937128785.1 uncultured Opitutaceae bacterium
CGGCAGATCCGAGATCAAACCGGTAACCAAGGCACCACGGGTGTTGGGGTTACGATCGGCGGAAACGAGAATGCCGTCACCCTCTCCGGTGCGACCTACCAGGTAGGTCGCGGCGTCGAGTTTTTGGGCGAGCTTGGCAGTAAGCAATTGCTCTTCCACCGAGCTGCGACCTGAACCCACGATCGCCACGGAGCCATCGTCGAGCAGGCTGGCGGCGGCCGACACCAGGTTCTTCAGTTCACTGGAGGGCTTCAGGCGATTGTCGGCTTGGACCTGCTTGTAGAGCACCCGACCGCTGTCGGCCATCCAGGTGTCGTTGACCTCGTCATTTTGACGCGGGGTGATCCGGTAGATCACCCCTTCGCGGGACCATACCACCGTGTTGGCGCCGACCGACGATTCGGTGTCGATACTGTTGGTCTGTTTGAGGAACCATACCCGCATCTTGAAGCGGAAGTCGGTCGAAGTCAGCGCGCCGACCGGGCAGATATCGACAGTGTTCAGCGAGTAATTGTTGTTGAGCTCCTTGCCGGGGTAGCAGGTCAGCGTCGAATAACTGCCGCGATCCACGAAACCGAGCACATCATCCTTGGCGACCTCCTGGGAGAAGCGGATACAGCGGGAGCACAACACGCAGCGTTCATCGTCCAGCATGACCCGGGGACCGAGTTGGGTGCGCTTGGGCTTTACGTTCTTCTGCTCGATGAAGCGCGAATAACCCCGGCCGTAACCGGTGGCCTGCTCCTGCAACTTGCACTCGCCGGCTTGGTCACAAATCGGGCAGTCCAGCGGGTGATTGATCAAGAGAAATTCCATCACGCCCTCGCGACACTCCTTGACCATCTTGGACTGCGTTTTGACGTGCATGCCCGGAGCCACGTTCGTGCCGCAACCGATCTGGGGACGCGGGATCCAGTTGATCTTCTGCTTGCCGGTGGCCTCGTCCATGATCGGCTCGCGGGTGGCACGATCGACGGCCGGCATGCCGAGCTCGATCAGACACATCCGGCAGTTGCCGGCGATGGAGAGCTTCGGGTGGTAACAATAGTGAGGCACGTCGGTGCCGACCATGCGGGCGGCTTCAATGACGTTCGTGCCCTTGGGCACGGCGATCTCCTTGCCGTCGATGAAAACGGTGACGAGGTCGGGTTTGGCGGGCTGAATCATTGCGAAAAGTCGGGCAGCATCAGACGAGCTCGAGGCTGTTGTTGGCTTTGGATTTCTTGTCTTCTTTGTAGGCTTTAAATTCGTCGCCGAACTTCAGCACGAAACTCTGAGTGGGCCAGGAACAGGCTTCCCCGAAGGCACAAATGGTTCGGCCGGCGATCTGGTCCGCGACGCTCTTCATGAGTTCACCATCCTCTTCGCGGGCTTCGCCGTGCACCATGCGGGTGGTGATTTTCTTCATCCACAGGGAGCCTTCGCGGCAGGGGGTGCATTGACCGCAGCTTTCGTGGGCGTAGAACGCGTTAATGTTGGCGAGGGCTTCGACCATATTGACGGAATCGTCCATGACGATGACGCCACCGGATCCGCCCATCGTGCCGCAGGCGGCGAGGGTGTCGAAATCGAGGGGAATGTCTTCGACCTTCAGCACCTTTTCGGAGCCGTCCTTGTTCTTGATGGTGAACTCTTCACCGAAGCGTAAGATCTTGGCAGAGGAACCACCCGGGATGACGGCCTTGAACTGGCGACCTTCGAGGGGGCCGCCGCACACGTCGTTGAGCAACTGCCCCATGGTAATCTCACCGCAGGCATACTCGTAATAACCGGGCTTCTTGACCTGGCCGGAAACGCAGAAGATCCGCGTGCCGGTATTGTTCGGTGTGCCAATCTTCAGGTATTCATCCGCCCCCATTTCGATGATGTGCTTCACGTGGCAGAGAGTTTCCACGTTGTTCACTATGGTCGGGCACTGGTAGAGACCGAGCACGGCCGGGAAGTAAGGTGGCTTGATCCGCGGGTTGGCGCGTTTGCCCTCCAGGGATTCGATCAGCCCCGTTTCCTCGCCGCAGATGTAGGCGCCGGCTCCCCGGTGCACGAAGATGTCACATGAGTATTCGGTGCCGCAGATATTTTTCCCCACGAAGCCCGCATCGCGGGCCTCCTGGATCGCTTTTTCGAGAATGCGGGCACCCTCGGGAAACTCGCCCCGAATGTAAATATAGGCCTGCTTCACATCGTTCGCAAAACACGAGATCATCGTGCCCTCGATCAGCTGATGCGGATCCTGGTGCATGATGTAGCGGTCCTTGAACGTGCCGGGCTCCGACTCGTCGGCATTGACCACGAGGTAGATCGGCTTGCCGCTCTTGCGATCGACAAACGACCACTTGAGTCCACACGAGAAACCGGCGCCCCCCCGACCTCGGAGGCCGGATTTC
>CAKZMS010000440.1 GCA_937128785.1 uncultured Opitutaceae bacterium
GGCGTGTTCACTCATCCCGGTGGCCAGTCGTTCGTCCCCGCGGAATAGTTCATACCCTACTTTGATGCGCAGGCGGGGTTTTTCCCGGGCTACCACATCGATGTCGATCTCGTCATCGTAGATGGCCGGTCGGGAAAACTGACAGGCGACGGAGAGGACGGGAAGTCGGTATCCTTCTTCTTCGAAGCGCCGGTAGCTTAAGCCGAACTTCCTGAACAGATCCGTCCGAGCGACTTCAAGCCAAGGGATATAACTGCCATGATAGACGACGCCCATCATATCGGTTTCGGCGTAGCGGACGCGGATGCGGGAGCGAGAGGTGAGCACGATCTCACTGTTTGCCGTAACCAACAAAGCAGTCAAACCGTCCCGTCGGGAGAACCGAGTAGCGTAAGGGCGGAGTCCCGCCAGGACGGTTTCGACGCCCAAATTCGTCCGGTATCACCGAGAATTGTGCGCAGAGACTCCGACTCGACCAATTTAGTCACCGCCGCACAAAGCCCAGCTTGATCGTGGGGAGCTACGAGAAAGCCGGTTTCACCGTCGATGACTGCTTCAGACACCCCTCCGACGGCGTGGGCTACGATCGGGAGTCCGTGTGCGGAAGCTTCCAAATAAACCAAGCCAAAGCCTTCGACGCTGTTGCCGTAATCGATACTCGTCATGGCAAAGATGTCGGCATGGTCGTATGCCTTGCTCAGCTCTTGGTCGGAAAGGTTTCCCAAAAACATGACCGGAAAATCAGCCGTGGAGGCCAAGTCTTTGAGCTCTTTTTCGTAAGCGGGTCGTGAGCTTGAGCCCGCGATCTGATATTCGATTTTTGCCCGGACGGAATCGGGTAGGGCGATCAGGGCCCGCAAAGTCTCCAGCTGCCCTTTGCGTGGGTGAATGCGTCCCACGGTCAACACCGCCACGCGACTGTCAGGGGAACGAGGTGGTTTGGGAGAAACCTGAAAATCGGAGCGTAGTGCCCCGGGCGTCCGCAAAAGTTTGGGTGCAGCCTCGGGGAAATGTCCCAGTAACAGATCGCGCGTATAGTTGGTGAGCGTGCTGATCTTGGCAGCGTTGGCAATCAGTCGTCGCGCGAATGGCCGCACCAACGGGTTGTGGTAGAATTTAAGTATCTCGGAGCCGTGAAAGGTGAGGACAAGGTTTCGGGGGCGAAACGCGTGAAAGCGCTGTAACAACATCAGCGTTAACATCGGGCCCGGCTCGGGCAAGTAGACCGTGGACCGACGAAGTTCCCGACGCCTGGAGATGAGATGAAACGCCAGTCTCACCTGACAGGAGAAATCGTGGGTTCCTTTTAAAGGCAGCCGCCAGATCCGGAAGGGCCACTCAGGTTCGGGAGTTTCTCCGCGATTCTGGGCCCAGACCTCAACATCCCAACCCGTTTCATGGGTCGCTTTCGCCATTTCCGCCGTAAACGTCGCGATCCCCCCCCGTTTGGGATAAAACTCGTGGGTGATGATGTAGACCGAGCGGGAAGTGGGACTATGATGGTTTTGCACAGTGGTGTGAGCCGACAGAGGAATCTCCAGAGCTTGGATCGATCTTCTCGGCGGGGGCGATTAATTTTCAGCCAAAAGGCAACGAACAGGTTACGACGGGTGAAGGGCTCCTTTCCACCAGGATGAGTGGATTGTGAATAATTCCGCTAAAAATGCGTCGTAATGTCTCATTTTTATCTGGCTAGAATAGCGTTTACATTCCTGAGGGCCGAATCTTAGTAGGAGACCATGCCACAAGCCGACCAGAAGGCTCAAAACAACCGCCAACCTAGCGAAGCGGCGCCTAAACCGATGACAGTCGAGGACGAGTCTGCTCTACGAGAGTCACTCAAACGTTGCTCGCCTGCCACGATCGAAGCGGCGATTGCCTACCGAAAGACCAACGAGGCCAGTCACTTGCCCGCGGTCATCATCGGTGTCATTGAGCGATTTGTTGAACCAGATTTACGTTCCAAACTGAAGGAAGCCGATGACGAGCTCCGTCTCGTTGAGGACCTGGGAATCGATTCCCTTACCATGATGGAGATTGTGATCCTCGTGGAGGACGTTTTGCAGATGCAGATCAACAACGAAGATCTGCGCAACCTGCGCACGGTTGGGGACATCAAGGTGTTCATTGACTGCAAGGTTCGCGGTTTGCCGCCGCCTCGTCCCACTAAGTTTCTCCCGATTGAGCAGATCGTTTCGGTCATGCCGATTCAGGCTCCGTTCCTGTTCTTAAACGAAGCGACCCTGACGGGCGGAGGTGCTCAGGGTAAATACAAGATCACCGGTCAGGAGTTCTTCCTCCAAGGTCACTTTAAGGACAACCCCGTCATGCCAGCATCCCTGATGCTCGAAGCGCTGGGTCAGTTGGCCGTGCTCTACCTGCTCGAAGGTGCCTCACCGGAAG
>CAKZMS010000441.1 GCA_937128785.1 uncultured Opitutaceae bacterium
TGGCCGACTTCATGTAGGCCTCCTTGGCCGAGATGGAACCGTCCTTCACCCGATCCATCAGACTCCAATCCATGGTGGTCATCCCATCGTTCTTCCCACTCTCGATGATGGCGCGAATGTTGGAGATTTGGCCGCTGCGAATCGTGTTGGGCAAGGCCTCGTGCTTCAGCAAAATTTCGTGCACCGCAACGCGCCCCTTGGGCTGTCGCTTGCACAGCAACTGGGCGACGACTCCGGACAGGCAGCCCGCAAGCATGACGCGGACCTGGTTCTGTTCTTCGGCGGGGAAGGTATTGATGATGCGGTCGACTGTCTTGGGCGCGTTATTGGTGTGTAGCGTGCCGAAGACCAGCATGCCCATGGAGGCACAACCCAAGGCCAACTTGATGGTCTCCAGTTCCCGCATTTCACCTAGCAGGAGAATGTCCGGGTCATGACGCATCGCTCCCTTCAGCGCATCCTCAAAGGACATGGTGTGCTCCCCCACCTCGCGGTGGACAATCACCGACTTTTTCTTGGTGTGCACAAACTCGATCGGATCCTCGATCGTGATGATGTGACGCGCGAGATTGTCGTTAATGTAGTCGATCATCGCCGCCAACGTCGTGGACTTACCACTGCCGGTCGGGCCGGTCACCACCACCAAGCCCTCGGTCATGTGGCAAAACTTCTTGAGCACTTCCGGTAGATTCAGGGTATCGAACGACAGAATCTCCGCGGGAATCTGCCGGAAGATTCCCGCCTGCCCCCAGTGATTGTAGAGATAGTTGCCCCGGAAGCGGGCGACCCCGGGAATCTCATGCGCGAGATCGAGGTCCTTCTTTTCCAGAAACTCTTCCCAGCGGGCCGGCGGACAGATCTCCTTCAGGTATTCCTCCATCTGCGGCGCGGTGACGATACCCTCTTCGAGCGGCACCACGTTACCTGAGATGCGGGCCTTGGGCGGCAGGCCTACGTTGAGGTGCAGGTCGGACCCGCCTTTTTCCAGCATCAGCTCCAGCAGTCGATCGATAGCAGCCATGGTGTGTTTAGTTTTCTAAAAATGGGAATTGCAGCCTAGCCCGTGATCT
Source organism: uncultured Opitutaceae bacterium (assembly GCA_937128785.1). GTDB lineage: Bacteria > Verrucomicrobiota > Verrucomicrobiia > Opitutales > Opitutaceae > Actomonas. The sequence goes on from CAKZMS010000441.1 coordinate 1,071, forward strand.
GGGCCAGAACCTGTTTGGTGGATACGTTTTGCCGCGCGGTCTCGGCGGTGATCTTGCCGGCGCGCCACAGTTCCATGACGGAATTTTCCATCAGGCACATGCCGTCCTTCACTCCGGTTTCCATCACGTTGCGCAGGCCTTGCATCTTGCCTTCGCGGATCAAGGCGGCGACGGCCGGATTGGAGGTCAGGATTTCGCAAGCCAGCACCAGCCCACCGTTTTTGGCCGGGAGCAGACGCTGACACAGCACCCCGCGCAAACTCTCCGAGACGGATGTGCGGATCTGGGTCTGCTGCGCCGGTGGGAATACGTCGAGCAACCGGTTCAAAGTCGTGGAGGCATCACTGGTATGCATGGTCCCGATCACCAAGTGACCGGTCTCGGAAGCGCTGATGGCCATCTCAATGGTCTCCAGGTCGCGCAGTTCACCGATCGCCATGATATCGGGATCTTCCCGCAGAGCCCCTTTCAGCGCCGAATGAAATGACACCGTGTGCTCGCCGACCTGCCGCTGGGTGACATTGCAGCCGATTGATTCCTGCACGATTTCCACGGGGTCCTCCACCGTAATGATGTGGTCCTTGCGGTTCTTGTTCAGTTCATTGACCAACGCCGCCAAGGTCGTCGTCTTGCCGGCACCGACCGGACCGGTCACCAGCATGAGGCCGTTGTGAAAATTCAACAGCTTCTTGATCGTATCGGCATTTTTGATACCGAGATTATCGATCTCCGGCACCTCCGCCGAAACCATGCGGTATGAACCCGAGGGGCCGTCCTTTTGGAACATCAGGTTCACCCGGTAACGGTGGGACGCATCGAGCGCCAAAGCGTAGTCGTAGTCTTTGCGCTCAAGGTAAATCTTGGCCTGGTGCGGTGCGAGCAGAACGGTGTTCAGTCGCATGGCCTCCTCCTCGGTGAGCGTATGTTCACTGATCGGAGACAAAGCGCGTTCCTTGCGCACAAACGGCATGGCGCCGGCCCACATGTGGAGATCACTCACCCCCTCATCGCCGCAAAGCACCAGCAGACCCCGCAATTTCGTCGCCAGCGTGTCATCATCCATCCCGCCGATTTGTTCAAAATCCAGATCTCCCGCTTCAATCGGGGCGGAGCTGACGGCCGCACTGGCGCTAGCGACCCGCGGGGCAACCGGATCAGCTGCGGGAGGCGGCTCGGGCTTAGCGGGCGCCGGAGGCGGCTCTGGCTCCGGCTCACTCCAAGCGTCCTCATCGGGTGGACCATCGGCTCCCCTCACCTGCGCCATACCGGCCAGCTTCTCCAACTCACCCAGTCGCTCGTCATCGACGTAGGCCTCATCGATGAGGTGCTGAGCGAAGGCCAGCAGATTAGCCTGCTCGCCCACCGCATGGCGCGCGAGCTGAGCGTGTTCGAGGGTGAAAAGTTCTTGTTCAACACCAAGTCGAACCAACCAGCTGATTGCATGATCCATAGGCGGGGAGTGGGAAGCCCTCACACGCTGAGCCAGCCTGCCGATGCTGCCAAGCGCTAAGCCTCGCGTTCAGGCCAGTTTAATCGAGGTCGAGCAATGGGAAGTCGGGCGCTGCCTCGAGGGAGAACCGATTCAATCGCAGCGCGAGCCGCCGCTCATCATCCCACATGCCCAACTCAGCCGGGCTCTTTGCTCCGGCGGAATTGATTAACTGGATCACCGCTCCCGCGGTCAAGGAGTCGACCGGGATTGAAAACTGCGATCGTCCGTCTTGCCAGGGCACCGGGACTCGCTGATCGCCCCACTGTACCACAACCTCCCCCGTCGCCACAGGGTCGAACCGGGAATCGATCCCCACGTTGAGATAGCTCGGCTTTCGAGCCACCACCCGAGCCTGCAGGACGTCGCTCGCCCAGCCGAAGGCACCCTCCTCCTCCCATCCCCAAAAACCCGCGGTAATCTCCAACCGCCGGTCGGGCAACCACTCCCTTTCCTGGAAACTCCAAACCCCGAAATCTGGCGTCGCGGCGATTCGCGGCATTTCCGCCCGCTGCACTCCATCCAATCCCAAAAGTGTCCAGCCTCCCCCACCGGCCAATGATACTCCGGAGATCCCGTCGCTTTGCTGGAGAGATCCACGATCTGCCCCCCATCCCAATTCAAGAAGCCGGTCAGAATGGGGCCGAAGCGGAATGCTCACAAAAGAGTCTCTCGGGACATTCACCAACCAGCGCGCCCCATCGGCGGTATTCCGGCTCTTTCCTCCGGATCGAGGTCTCGCCCATATAACGTCCTGCTCCGGTCGCCACGGCGGCCATGCATACGTCGCCACATCCCCGCGACAGAAAGACAGCTCATGATCCGCCATCCACCCCAGCACGGTCGGAGGATCCAGATTAGCTAAGTTGGGAAACAGTCCTCCAGGAACGCGGCGTTCCGCCTCTCGCCAGTCACCTTGGTCCGCCAACTCGGCGATCCACGCCAACTTCTTTTGCTCAAAGGCCCGCAGGTTAACCAAGTCTCCTTTTCGCATTCCCGCACTGCCCCACCACTCTTGAGCGGGTCGCTGGACAAGAAACAGAAAGGGGCCCAACGCCATCGTCCAACCCAGGATCGACACCACCTTCTTCAGCTTCGGTTGGGCGGATCGAACTAACATCAGATCCAGGCCCCACCAAAACAGCACCACCAGCGTAACGTAGCGCGAGGCGATGGCCCCACCCTCGCCCAGGTGCACCCGCCCTATAACGGTAAAGATCACAAAAAGAAATCCCACCCCCAACATCAACCAGGCGACTCGCCGAGCATCGCTGCTTTCGTCTGGCCGAGGACCACGAACCACCGCCGCCACGATCACAAAAAAAACTCCCGCGAGGGCCAGTCCGAGCAAAACCGCCAACCCACCGGTGGACTCCAGTCCCACGCGACTCGAGAGCATGAGTCCGATGAACTTCACCACCGCCCACCACGAATCCGGCGGAAACTGAAACCCATCGCTGGCCGCCGAGAACGTGTAGTCGTGTGCGAACCCCAGCAGCGCGATCACCAGAATCGCCAATCCTGCCACGCCACCACGGCGCGATTCCGCCGATCTGATCACGAGGACGGTAAGATAGACCGCAATGCCCGCCGCCACAAAGAGTCCGAACCCCGTGAACAGGGCCAATGCCCCCACCACCCCCAGCAACACCAGTCGAGTCATCGAAGACGGCCCCACCATCAGGTGCGCCGCGACCAAGAGCAGCATCAGGGGAAACACACTGTGCGATGCATTGGGTACGAGCAGGACCGTCTCATACTGCAGGAGACTCAGTCCGCTGATCACGATCCATGTATCTGCTATTCCGATACGACCCGCCAGTCGCTGCTTCATCCAGATGGCCAGCGCCGTGGCCAAAGCGAGGCAGCCGGCCACCCACAGGCTTTCCACCCGTGCGTCCCAGTGACTCGCCTCCATCACCCACGAGGTCAGCACGAATGCGATGCCCTGGCGGTGGGGACCGTGCTGCCAGGAGAACAAGGCCCACCAACCCTGGTCCTCGAACATGGGAGAATAAAAACTCCATTGATCGCTGAACAGCGCGTTCACCTTGAACTGCGCGACGGCCGCACCCCAGTTTGCGAGCATCACCCCAAAAACGAGGGCAATGACCATGCAGCTCCCGCGGCTAGTTTTCATGCCCGGGATCCACGAGTTCGAAACGCGGTTCCGCCGCGAATTCCAGTAGGGTCAACCGCATCGCCAGATTGCGCGCATCGCCTGATTCGCCCTCGTCCTTCGGGCTGCGGGCGCCAGCGACATTGATTACTTCAAGACGATGGCTCACGCCGGCACGCATCGGCACCGAAACTCGGAGGATCCCCCCATCCCACGGAAGCTCCACCTCCTGATCGTCCCAACGCAACATCACCGGTCCCTCGTCCACGGGATCATATCGATCTTCAAACTCGATATTCCAGTAGGTCGGCAATCGCGAGCGAGACTGCAGCACCAAGGTCGCATC
>CAKZMS010000442.1 GCA_937128785.1 uncultured Opitutaceae bacterium
GCCCCCGGGCGCTACGAAATCGTTACCGAGAGTGATGTTATCGTTGAAGCTCACGGAGACATCCGCGGTGACGAATATCTCAGAACTTGTGCCAACGGCCATAAAGGGTGCGCCGTGGGCACTTCCTGCTAGAAGGGCACTGAGTGCTGCGGTGACTAGACGTGTATTCATAGGAATCAGGTGATTAGGTGCTGGAAAGAAAACCGGATACGAAGAGAAGAGAAGCAAAAACTTTGCGGAAGTTGGAGAATATGAAAAATACTTGTGAGCGGAATCCAACGAGAAAAATCGAAAGACCGCTCTCCTGCCCGCCTTTGGGCCCACGGTATTTGCAAATGTTTTGTATCATTGTGGCTTGTGCCAATATTTTTTTCTAGCTCAATCGATTCAAGGGACTAGCACTGCATTATTCATGCCAGAAGACCCACCAGATCGACTGCCGAGTGATGCCGAAGTAAAAGTCCTGTCTGGATGGAAAAGGTGGCTGCCGTTCTATCTTTATAAGAAGCAGTCAGGATGGAAGTTACATATCTCCCTGCCGCGCTTTGGTGTATGGCTGGTCTTCCTGCTGATCCTCGCCTATGTCACTGCGGGCACCGCTCTTTTCCTGAACGACCGCTATCGCCATGGCCTGACAAAAGTTTCTTGGTTCGATCGAATCTATCCTCCTCGTTGGGAGGTCTACCGAGGGGCCAGAGGCCTTTCTTTCATTGAAATGGCTGAGCAAGGCATTTCCGAGGGTAACTTCTCCGCCGCATTTCATCAGTTGAGGGTGGGCCTGGCCCGCTATCCCCGACACCGGGACGGCCGACTGCTGCTGGCGGAACTGTACAAAGCCGCCGAGCGGCCTGAGCTATCTCAAAGTGTTCTTATTGATGGTTTTAAGTATCATGAGTCTGATCTAGACTATCAAAGACATGTCGTAAGGTTTCTTTTCTCCCGTCAGGCAGACCAAGAAGTCTCCCGCATTACCCGAGAGTTGCTCCCCCAAATGCAGCCTTCGTCGCCCCAAGCCCGGTTTTTGGCGATCTCGCTCGCCAACAGCCTCTACTTCCGTGGGCAATTTGACCAAGCGGAGGATGTCCTCAGCGACGAAGACCTCGTATCCACCCCGGACGGGCGGTTACTTTCGGCCAAAATAGAATGGGATCGGGGATTCCCGGAACTTGCTCTAGCCCTTATCCAGCAATTGGCGGATAATTTTCCCAGCAACGCTCAAATCTATCAAACTCAGGTCCGATGGCTGGTGGAGTCCGGCGAATATGACTCCGCCCGACGGGCCAGCTTGCTGCGGAGACTCCGGTTTCCTGATCAGCCCCAGCCCAGGATCGATCTGCTCTACGCCTACGACAAGACCGGCGAAGATGATACGGTTATCGCCGAGGCCTCGTCCCTGTTGCGAGATTTCGGAGAAAACTATGCGGTCGTCCTGCAGGTCGGCGATTTTGCAGCGAACACGGGGCGCCCGGATCTGGCCACCGCTGTGCTCAATCATGCCGGCCAATTAGAGATGCCGGTCGAAGGTCCCTCCCTGATGCTCGTAGAGTCGATGATCGTGGCTGAGCGCTACGAGGAAGCCCTGGAAATCGCCCGCACCACCATTGAGAGTAACCCCGATTGGGAAGAAAGACTGGCGCCCGTGTTCAACGGCCTTCGCGCTATCTGCTATTTCGCCTTGGGCGATCGAGAAGACGCCAACCTCTTACTCAACAGCTACCTGGACCTGGAGGAAATCCGGGCCGAAAACCTCGTCGCGGTGGCCGAGCGATTGGTCACCGTCGGGGCACAGCGAGAAGCTCGAATTGTTCTCGAGCATGCCGTCGCTACCGATCCCCTGAATCAACCAGCCCTCACCCGATTGATCGAACTCGACCTGAGCGTTTCAAACGCGCCGAGTCTGCCGCAAAACGTCGGTCGCTTGCTTTCGATGCGAAGATCCTCTCCCGAGATTCTCCGCAAAGCCTACGATCGTTTGGGCGAGGACAAGTTCCTCTTCGTCGAGAATCGCAACGAATTGCTCGACGCCCTGCTCGCCTCCTTGGTCGGAAAATCGACCGATTTTTCGATCTAAGGCAGCGAGGCGTGATCACTTACCGAGCACGGTGCGGAGCTCGGCTAGCAGACGAATGTTCTCCTGCTCAGACCCGACACTGATCCTGGCCCAGTTCGGCAGACCATATCCGCCCACGGGGCGAATAATCACCCCCCGCTGCTGCAATCGGTGACCCACATCGGCGCCGTTGCCGACCTCGGCTAAAATGAAGTTGCCGCAACTTTCCACCCACGGGATTTCCAGCGCGGTTAAACCTTCCCCCAACTGCGCCAACCCCAATCGATTGGCTTCCCGGCAGTCTCGAACCCAAGCCTCGTCTTCGAGGGCCGCCAATGCCCCGGCTTGGGCAATCGCATTCACATTAAACGGCTGGCGGGAACGTTGCAGCAGCGCCGCAATCTCCGGCGTCGTCACCGCATAGCCGACGCGCAAAGCCGCCATGCCGTAGATCTTGGAAAAAGTCCGCGTGACTACCAACCGTCGGCCGGATGCGAACACCCGGCTCCAATCCGTTTCATTTTCCAGATATTCGGCGTAAGCCTCGTCGATCACCACAACCACCCTTTCGGGCAATTGCTCGATCCACGCCCTAACGCTATCCGCGGAATTGATCGTGCCGGTCGGATTGTTCGGACAAGGCAGGAAAACGATTTTTGTCCGATCGGTCACCGCTGCCGCCATGGCGGTCAAATCGTGGACATGATCCTTCAGCGGCACCTCCACTGCCCGGGCTCCAAACAACAGCGTGACCAATTTATAAACAATAAACGCCGGGTTCCCCATCACCGCTTCATCATCCGGCGTCAGGAAAACATGTCCCAGTAACTCCAACACCTCATTGGAGCCGTTCCCCACCACGATCTGATCTGGTTCAACTCCATGCCGAATGGCCAATTGCTCCCGCAGATGCACGCAGCCGCCGTCAGGGTAAAGATGGGATTCACACAACGCCCGGGACATCGCTTCCAGCGCCAGAGGTGAGGTGCCCAATGGATTTTCGTTCGAAGCCAGCTTGATGATCCCTGCCGGATCGAGACCCATTTCCCGAGCCACGTCGTCGATCGGCCGACCCGGCTCGTAAACCGGCTGGCTCAAAATCTTGGGATCCACTATGTCCGACAAATTCATCGCGGCGAATTGAGCAGGAATCCTCCTCCAGCCCAAGAACGAACCATCAAGCGGGCCTGAGGTCAAAACGCCCCCACCCGCGCCAAGACTCAGAATAAGCGACTCGGCACTTCGACCACCGCCATCCCGGCAGCCCGGGCCCCCTCCATGCCGGGAACCGCATCCTCGAAGACCACGCAGCGTTCGGGCGCGGCTCCGATGCGACGGGCGGCTTCGAGAAACATATCCGGGGCGGGCTTCCCTCGCCCCGGAGCGACATCGGCCGGCGTCACGATGACTTTGAAAAGATCACTCATGCCCAACACCTCGACGGTCGGGATAGCCACTTCCGGCCCTCCTCCGGTCGCAATTGCCACCGGTCTGGATACCGCAACGCGGCGGGCAAAATCAACGACGGGCGCAATCAACTCCACCGAGTGCATGAGGTCCATGTAGAGTTCCTCTTTGTAGTGGGCGACTTCGGCTCCGTCGACTTCGATGCCGTAGTGCTCACCCAACTTGACCGCCACCAACGGCGTGGGAATTCCACCCAGGGAATAGAACAAATCTTCATCCAAAGTGGCTCCGATCCCCGCCTTCTGCATGGCGGCATCCCACGCGCGATAGTGTACGGGCATGGAATGAATCCGCGTTCCATCCAGATCAAAAATGTAGCCGTCAAAATCCTCCGTCGGAAATTCAATGTTCATAAATGTGTCTGCTTCATGGGCAGCCCGATCGAGAGCTGCTCACATTCCCGTCTAAGCATGAATAACTAAAGTCACGAGGGTCGTGAGGAATTTCCCTCCAGGACCAATCGAGTCTTCCCGTTTAGCGACGCATGCCGCGCATCAGCCGCGACTTCGGCTTAACCGGGGCTGCTTCATCGAGAACTTTTTGATCAAACAACGCCGAGTAAATGTAATCAAAGTCTTCGATCTGTTTGCGTTCGATTTCCGCTCCGATGAAACGCTCGATCGAGCGCGCGTTACGCACATCGTCTTCGGTTACCAAAGTAAACGCATCGCCCGTGGCTTGAGCTCGCCCGGTGCGCCCGATGCGGTGGACATAGTCCTCCGCATTCTCCGGAACATCGTAATTGATGACGTGGGAAACCCCGGCGATATCAAGCCCTCGAGCCGCAATGTCGGTCGCGACCAACACTTCGAATTTGCCGGATTTGAATCCCTGCAACGCCTCGACCCGTTCGCGCTGACTGCGATCGGAGTGCATGACTCCCACGGTGTGCTTGTCCGCTTGGAGCCGACGGGCGATCCGATCCGCGCCCATGCGCGTGCGAGTGAAGACCAGGACGCTATGAAAATCGGTGCGCCGCATCAGCTCTTTGAAAAGATCAAATTTCTGCGATCCGACCACCGGATAGAAGGCGTGCGAAACCGTCTCGGCCGGTTTGCGTTGCATACCTATTTTGACTTCCGCGGGGTCCCGCAGGGCCCAGTCCGCCAAAGAGGCAATCTCCGGCGGCAAGGTGGCGGTGAAAAACAACGTCTGTCGGCTCTGCGGACACTTCTGCACGATACGTTTCACGTCGGGCAGAAACCCCATGTCCAACATGCGATCAACCTCATCGAGCACAAGAATCTCAATGTCGTTGAGGTGGGTGGTGCCGTCTTCAAGCAGGTCCAGCAAACGTCCCGGAGTGGCGGCACAGATATCCACGCCCCGGCTCAGATCCTCGCGCTGTTTACCGTAGCCGACTCCGCCGTAAACGATCGTGGTCGTGAGATCGGTAAACTTAGAATACTGCTGAAACGCCTCTTCGACCTGCAGGGCCAATTCGCGCGTCGGTTCGAGCACCAAGCAACGCATGCGACCGTGCGACCCCAGTTTCTGCAGGATGGGC
>CAKZMS010000443.1 GCA_937128785.1 uncultured Opitutaceae bacterium
TCGCGGAAGCGGGGCTCTCCGACCGAATCACCTTCACCGGAAACCGGGACGACCTCGACACCCGCCGCCCTACCATTACCAACGCACCCACGGTTGGTCCCGACGGCACCGTCTACGCCAGTTCTTCCGATTCGTTTTTCTACGCGATCAACCCGGACGGCTCCCTCCGTTGGCGCGTGGAGACCCAAGGCTACATGGATTCAAACGGGGCCGCCCTTTCGCATACCGGCAAGCTGTATTTTGGCACCAATACCGGAGTCGCCTACTCCCTCGACGCCGATACCGGTAATGTAGAGTGGACCCTGTCGGAGGGCAACTCGCCCTACTTCGCGGGTCCGGCGATCGCGACGGATGGCACGGTCTACTTCAAACAGGACGAAGGTGTCTTGCGCGCCGTCAATTCCGCCGGCCAACCGCAATGGAACTACACCGTGACCGGCGAGCCCAGTTATGCCGGACCCGTGATCCGATTGGATGGTTCGATCATCCTGCCCGCCAACGACGGTGCCCTGCACGCGGTATCCAGCAGTGGGAGCAGAATTTGGCGTTACGCACCGTTGCGGGACGACGGTACCGAAGATACCAGTGGCATCTTCACCTCTCCCGCCATCGACGGTGCTGGTAATATCTACGCCTCCACCCTCAATGGGACCGTGTTCTCGGTAAACCCGAACGGCGAACTTCGCTGGGTGTTCCGCACGCCGGAGCCGGGAGAAAACGTAAGCTCATCCATCGCCCTGGGCGACGATCGGGCTTACTTTGCCTCCTACGGCGGTTTCCTCTACTCTCTGGAGGCAGCCAACGGGACCATGGACTGGCGCGCCTCCATCGAGGCTCAAGCACGGGCCAGCTCCCCCGCGATCGCCGAAGACGGATCCATCGTGGTGGGTAGCTACGCCAACAAGCTTTTCCACTTTGATAAGAATGGAGAACTGATCCGCGCATGGTCCGCGGGCAACTGGTTCCGCAGCTCCCCCGTGCTGGCCAACGGTCGCCTCTACGTTGGCAATGGAGATGGCAAAATCTACGCCTTTGATCTGGGAGGCCTTGGTCCGGCTGAACCGAGTGTGAACTACCCGTGGCCGCAATACCGCGAAGGGCCCGACAACCGGGGCCGGGCGACTCTCGAAGCCACCATCCCCTCGATTGACCCTGATCCGGGTGACCCCGGCCGCTTGGTCAACCTTTCCGTGCGCAACCGCACCGTCCGAGGCGCTGGAGTGCTCACGGCCGGCTTCGTGCTCGATGGCGTCACCGGCAAGGATCTCGTCGTGCGCGGCGTCGGCCCCACCCTCGCCGATTTCGGGGTCAGCGGCAGTCTGGAGGCGACTGAAGTGCGGGTGTTTTCGGCCGCCGACACGGTCAACCCCCTGGAAACCAACGCGGGATGGACGGAAGCCACCGGCGATGGTCGAGAACTCGGAGCGTTTGTTTTGCCGGATGGCAGCGCCGACAGTGTGGTGAGCCGAACATTTGCGGCCGGTGCTTACACCGCCCAAGTCATGCCTGCGACCAACGATACCGATCCGGGCGTCGCTCTGGTCGAAATCTATGATGGCGACGTCGATGATTTGTCGACCCGCCTGATCAATTTATCCGCACGCACGCGCGTCGAAGCCAACGGCACCGTCACCGTGGGCTTCGTTTTGGCGGGAACGACCAGCCGGACCGTGCTGATCCGGGCAGTCGGCCCGGGACTGACCGATTTTGGGGTCGAAGGTGCCTTGGCGGATCCCGCGATCACCTTGCTCCGCGGACAAGTCGTGCAGGCCACCAATGACGATTGGGCGGGAAACAGCGAAATCGTCGAAATCGCTCAAATCGTAGGAGCATTCCCGTTGGAAGCCACGAGTGCGGATGCTGCCCTCGTTATGGGCATCCCGCCCGGAGCTTATACCGCTCAGGTCAATGCTCCGGCTGACCAAACCGGCGTGGTGCTCGTAGAAGTTTATCTGGTCGCTGAAGATTAAAACCACTCCCGGGGATCCGACCGGTCCCCGGCGACCTAACCCCAAGAAAAACGGCCACCCCGCGAGGGGTGGCCGTTGAAGTTCTGGGAGATCGAGAAATCCGATCAGATGGCGGTTTCGCCGCGCTCGTCGGTGCGGATGCGGACTGCCTCTTCGAGGCCGACCACGAACACCTTGCCGTCACCGATCTTGCCGGTCTTGGCTGCGCTGACCACCGCGTCGACCGCTTTGCCAACGACGTCGTCGGCGACCACGATCTCGATCTTCACCTTGGGGAGAAAATCGACGGTGTATTCACTACCACGATAGATTTCGGTGTGACCTTTTTGACGACCGAAGCCCTTGACCTCGGTAACGGTCATACCTTCGACGCCGATTTCGGAAAGAGACTCTTTAACCTCTTCCAGTTTGAACGGCTTGATGATGGCGATGATTAGTTTCATACGATAAAGTATTAAATATTCTTGGTTGTTGTAGGGGCTCCACCTCGGCGGCGCAAGCCTGAGACCTGCGCCGATTTGGCGGGAAACTCATCAGCCCTTGTGAGCCGGAGTGAAGTCCGGGTAAGCCTCGGCGCCGTGTTCACCAATGTCGAGACCCTCGGCCTCTTCATCAGCACTCACGCGGATTCCGATCGTAACCTTGATGAGCATGGCCAGGATGAACGAGGCAATGAACGCGAAGGCGGAGATGGAGAGCGTGCCGATCAACTGGATGCCGAAACCGGCAGCGTCGGAGAAGATCGCGACAGCCAGCGTGCCCCAGATACCACAGACACCGTGGACGGAGATGGCACCGACCGGATCGTCGATCTTGATCTTGTCGAAGAAGATGATGGAGAAGACGACCAGCGCACCAGCGATGAGGCCGGTAAAGATGGAGCCCATCATGGAGATGGAGTCAGCACCCGCGGTGATACCCACGAGACCGGCCAACACGCCATTGAGACCCATGGAGAGGTCGGGCTTCTTCAGGAGCGTCCAAGAGACGATCATGGCCGCCAAGGCGCCAGCGGCAGCGGCGAGCGAAGTCGTGGTGAACACGTAGGAGACGAGGAGCGGATCCGCGCTCAGCACCGAACCACCATTAAAGCCATACCAACCCAACCAGAGGAGGAAAACACCGATGGCGGCGAGTGGCATGGAGTGGCCGAGGATCGGCTTCACTTTGCCACCGGCGAGATACTTGCCGGAACGAGGTCCAAGGACCATGACCGCGGCGAGGGCCGCAAAACCACCGAAGGCGTGCACGAGGGACGAACCGGCGAAATCGTAGAAGCCCTTCTCGGAGAGCCAGCCTCCACCCCACTGCCAGGAACCGGTGATCGGGTAGAAGAAGGTCACGAGCAAAGCCGCGTAGACCATGAAGCTGCCGAGCTTGATCCGCTCAGCAACGGCACCGGAGACGATGGTGGCTGCGGTAGCCGCGAACATCGCCTGGAAGATAAAGTCGGTCCACCAGGTGTAGGACGCGTAGGCGTCGGTCATCAGGGTCATATCGTCGTTGGAAACGCCGAACCAGGAGCCCGTGGCAAAGAAGCCGTTGAAGTCGCCGGGATACATGGCGTTGAAACCATAAAAGGCGTAACTGACGACACCGATCGAGATGATGAACAGATTCTTGAACAGAATGTTCACCGTGTTCTTCGACTGGGTGAGTCCGGTCTCTACACACGAGAAGCCCAAGTGCATGATAAACACGAGAGCGGCCGAAATGAGGAGCCAGAGATTGTTGACGGTGAAGAGGGCAAATCCGCCGGATTCGGCGAAAGCTTCATAAGACTCATAGGGGGGAGCCTCATCTTGACCGAAGAGTGGCGAGATCGCGGCCAGCAGGGCGAAAATCACGGGGAATTTCAGCCAGCTGGACAGATACTGGGACCGTAGCTTCATAGTATAATTAGTATCGAGTAGTGGATTAGACGTTGGAGGCTCCGCCGAACAGCGAAGCTATGGCGAAAAAAGCACGGGGTGTGCCAATCTTGGGATGTTTCGTGAATTTTCTTCATACGTAACCCTTGGCCCCCTCCCTACAGGCCCCAAAAAACCGGCACCCCAGAGGATGCCGGTAAATGATGAAGCGGGGCCGCTACTGGACGAATTTAGTCAGCGTCCGGCACGTCCGTCTGGATATGGAGCTCCTTGAGCTGCTTTTCCGTGACCGGCGTCGGGCTTTGAGCCATGAGGTCCTGCCCTTTCTGCGTCTTCGGGAAGGCGATGACGTCTCGAATGCTGGTCGTGCCACACAGGAGGGCCACGATGCGATCGAGACCGAACGCGATACCGCCATGGGGAGGCGCACCATACTTAAAGGCCTTGAGCATGTAGCCGAAGCGACTTTCCACCACGTCCTGCGGAATCTGGAGCACGTCCTCAAAGACCTTCTGCTGGAGCGCGGGTTGATGAATACGGATAGAGCCACCGCCCATCTCCATGCCGTTGAGCACGAGATCGTAGTGTTGGCCGCGCACTGCCTTGGGGTCGGAATCAAGCAACTCGATATCCTCCGGCACCGGTGAGGTGAACGGATGGTGAGTCGCCACGTAGCGACCGTGTTCCTCGTCGTAGGACATGAGAGGGAACTCGATGACCCAGAGGAATTTCCAATCGTCCGGGCGCAGCTCGATTTTACCGCGCTTTTCCAGCAAGGTGGCACTATCGAGGCGAACCCGACCCAAGATGGCGCAGGCCTTCTCCCATTCGGCGGCGGCGAAGAAGATGATATCGCCGTCTTCGATGCCGAGTTTTTCGACGAGCGCCGCCTTCTCCTCAGCGGAGAAGAATTTCACGATCGGTGACTTCCACTCTCCCCCCTCGATCTTGATGAAGGCGAGGCCCTTGGCCCCGAGTGACTTAGCGGCATCCTCAAGTCCCTTGAGCTCCCCCTGGGTGATATCGGCCAATCCCTTGGCGTTGATGGCTTTGACCGCTCCGCCGTTCTTGATGGTGCTGGAGAAGACCTTAAAGGAGGACTCAGCGAAGGTCTCGGACAGGTCGACCAACTCGAGACCGAAGCGCATATCCGGCTTATCGACGCCAAACCGGTTCATCGCCTCCTGGAATGACATCCGCTGGATCGGAGTCGGGATGTCCACGCCGAGGGCGTCCTGCCAGATCTTCTTCACCATGCCTTCGAAGAGGGCGTAGATGTCCTCCCGATCGACAAAGGAGGCTTCCACGTCAACTTGGGTGAACTCCATCTGCCGGTCGGCCCGGAGATCTTCATCACGGAAACAACGGGCGATCTGGAAATACCGTTCCACGCCGGCGACCATCAGGATCTGCTTATACTGCTGCGGGGATTGGGAAAGCGCGTAGAATTCACCGGGGTGGATGCGCGAAGGCACGAGATACTCGCGGGCTCCCTCCGGGGTGCTCTTGACCAGATAGGGCGTCTCCACCTCGATAAACTCCTCGCTATCGAAGTAGTCCCGGATCGATTTCGTGACCGTGTGACGCATCTGTAAATTCCGGCGCATCCGCGGACGGCGCAGGTCCAAGTAGCGGTAGGTGAGACGCAGGTCGTCGTTGACCTTGTCGCCTCCGGCGTCGTCCAGCGGGAACGGCGGCGTTTCGGAGAGATTGTGGATGAGGAGCTCATCGGCCACGACCTCGACCTTGCCCGTGGGAAGCTCAGGGTTTTCCGTGCCTTCCGGGCGCTGGGAAACCTGGCCGGTAATGCTGATGACCGACTCGGGCTTCAGGTGCTTCAGCTGGTCGGCGAGATTGGCATTATCATGCGGCTCCAACTTGATCTGCGTGAGGCCTTTGCGGTCACGCAGGTCGACGAAGATAATGCCGCCTTGGTCGCGGATGGTGTCCACCCAGCCGGTCAACGTCGCCGGGGCGCCGATATCCGAAGGAGTGAGTTGGGCACAATGGTGGGAGCGCTTCATGATGACGAAAAGGACGACCTAAGCGTAAACGCTTCCCGCGGCGCAACGCTTTATTGAACCAGGACCCCGGGGACAAGCGGGCCCCGAGGATCAATAATTGCGACGACCGTTCGGCAAATCCATCGACCGCCCGGCCCCGGATCGGCATCCACGCAACATCCCCCGTTTATTGTGCTTTCTCTCGGATAGTAAAGGGGTTGAAGTCCCGTGTAAGGTCACTCTACCCACAACTACTTGGATCAAATCGTATTAACTTTTCCGTCCACTTATCCTTCCCGCTCGGGGATCAAAACCCTTCTGCCTGGTGAAAAAACGATCATGGTATCGTGACTGGGCGGAAACCGGGGTGGTCTTGATTTGCCTCGGATGGGTTCCGCTGCTTCCTCGCCGCGCCGTGCTGGGACTGGGTCAGATTATCAGCCGGATCGGCGTGGCGAAATCATCGAAGCTCTGGCGAATCGGGCGGGCCAATCTTGATCTGGCATTCGGGGAGGATAAATCACCGGTAGAAAAAGACGCGATCCTACGAAAGTGTTTTGAGAACCACGCCATCGTGGTGTTGGATTTCATCTGGTTTTCCTTTCGATCCCGGGCGCGGCAGGAAAGATGGATCAAGTGGCACCCTTCCGCCGATGTGCTGTTCAAGGATCAAGCCGCTTGTTTCCTCACCGCGCACTACGGCAATTGGGAAGTGCTGGGCCAAAGTCTGGCCGCCCGTGGCGTCCCCCTCTACAGTGTCGCCGCTGATCTGAAGAACGCTTCCGCCGGTCGCATTATGAACCACCTGCGGGAGTGCACGGGACAAGTGATCATCCCCCAGCAGGGAGCCGCCCGAAAAATGCTCCGGGCTCTGCGGGAGGGAAAAAAACTCGCGGTGCTGCTGGATCAAAACCCCCGCCCCCGACAAGGCGGCGTATTCATCAATTTCTTTGGCCTGCCGGTCCCGGTGAGTCCGGCCGCCGCGGCCTTGGCGGTTAAGACCCGGGCACCGGTCTGCACCCTCGTGGCCGTACCGGACGAGCGGGGGGTGTATACGGTCACGGTGCACGATGTCCTGTCCGCGGACCCGACCGCAAACGCCCCCGTGACCGAGCTCGCGCAGCGCATGGCTGACAGCGTCGTGAGCGTAATCCGCGCGGCCCCTGAACACTGGTGCTGGATGTATAAACGCTGGAAGTTCGTGCCTTCCGACCGGACGCGGGAAGACTACCCGTTCTACGCGCGAGTTTCCCAGCCGGGCGACTTCAAGGACGGCGACGCCTAACGGGTGAACCATCCGACAAACTGGATGGTTCATTTTTCTAATCCTTAGCCGCCTAGGTTCGGCTCATCGCGTCCGGTCGCCGGTGCTCACTTCGTGCAGGATCGTTTCAAGCTGACGGACGATGTCTGGTCGATCCGTCCAGCGGTTGATCGTTTCCGCGGGATCCACCGCAATATGATAAAGCTGCGCCGGTGGCTGGCCTGCCAAGGGTTCCGCTGCCCGGTAACGGTCGCCAAACCCATCCGAGAAACCGCCCGACCCCACGTCGTCGATATACTTCCAACCTCCGACCCTGAGCACCTGATGCCGCTTGGCCGACAACAACAACAAAGGGCCCCGCTCCGCCTGAGCCTCTCCGCGCAAAGTCGGCAAAAATGAGAAACTGTCCGGAGCATCATGATCCGAGAGTTCATATCCGGTGAGCTCCGCCAGAGTCGCAAACACATCGGTGAAACAAATCAGGCGATCCGAAACCGAACCCACGGGAACTTCTCCCGGCCATCGCACCACGAATGGCATCCGATGCCCGCCCTCGTAAGCGTCGCCCTTCATGCCGCGCAGTCCCCCGGCCGAATCATGGTCAAAGGCCGCAAAATCCTTGGCATACCAAACAGGACCATTGTCCGAAGTAAAAATCACCAGGGTGTCGTCCGCCATGCCGGACTTCTCCAGAGCCCGGAAAACGCGACCGATCATGTGATCGACCATCACCATAAAGTCGCCGTAGAGGTTGTTGGTCGCGCCTTGAAATTCTGACGTCGGCAGCCAAGGCGTATGCGGCGCGGGATAGGCGAGGTAGAGGAACAGCGGATCATTCGTTCGCTTCCCGGCATGTGACTCGATGATCGCCACTGCTTCATCCGTGAATCGAGGCAGCACTGCCTCGAGATCAAGATCTGATGAGATTCCGCCTTCGCGCCAGAAGGCGCCTTGGATCCGGTTCCATGGTGGTCCGCTTTGATTGGCCCCAATTTCGCTATCGGGCGGCAGGATCGCACGGTCGTCCCGGATATAAAAATACGGCGGAATGTCGGTGGAGGCACGGATGCCGAAAAACGAATCAAACCCAACATCCACCGGCCCCCCGGGCAAAGGCTGGTCATAGCCGTCCTCATCGAAACCCAGATGCCACTTCCCCACCATCGCCGTGCGGTATCCCTGCGTCCTCAACATTGAGGCAAGGGTGCTACGGTCTTCGTCAATCAGGCGTTCGCGGGGCCACTTGGAGTAATCGATTCGAAACGGCAGCTGGCCGGTCATAAGACCGTAGCGAGAGGGGTGACACAAAGCGCCCGCGGCGTGGGCGTCCGTGAAGCGCATGCCATCGGCGGCCAAACGATCAAGCTGCGGCGTAGGGATACGGGAGTCCGCATTATAGCTACCCAGGTCTCCGTAACCCATATCATCCACCAAGATCACCACGACGTGGGGCGGGGTCGCCGCCGTTAGTATCGAGCCGACAACTATGGCCAACCCCAGGCAGCGCCACCTCTGATCGTGCAACCAAGTCATCACGAATCGCGGTAGTCCCGGTGTTCGGAGGCGCCCCAGTCAACACAGCCGCTGCGACCATCGGGGCGCAGGATAGCCTCGTGCTCATCCACATAACCGCGATGTGCGTAAGGATCCTTCCCGGCCACCACCACCACATCACGACTGTCCCACTTGGCTGAGGAGGTGCCCTCGGGCATTTTCTCCGCCCAAGCCAGATGTGATTCACAACTCATGAAATGATTCACCAGGGCCCGGCGATAAGTTCCCGTCGCGGCCGTATTGGGCAGGGAGCGATGCAACAGGTATCCGTTAAAAAAAACCACCGAGCCCGCCCTTACCTCTACCGGAATCGCATCCTCATCCGCATAGGGAAATCCGACGCTCTCATCCGAACAATCAAAGCGGCGATCTCCATGCCATTCCTGCTCCCACAGGATACCCGGCCGGTGGGACCCCGGGATGACCCAGAGACAACCGTTCTCGACCGTGGCATCATCCAACGCGATCCAACCACCGGTCAGCGAACGATCCCGGGTGGGAATGTAGTCCTCGTCCTGATGCCACGGCTGACCGGGTTTACCCGCGGCTTTGATGAACAGCATCGACTGCATACACTTCACGTTGGGGCCAATCACCTGGGTGAGCACCTGGAGGGCGGCAGGGTGAAAGAGCGTATCCCGCACCGGTTCAGAAACCTTGTGTGGGAAATGGATACACAAAAACTGGCTCAACACCTCCTCATCGCTGAGTTCGTCGGGCTGCGGCGATGCTCCCTTGATGGCTCCGCGTTTGCCGCGACATATGAGCGTGGCCTCATCGCAGAGCGCCCGCACCTCCGCCGGATCGAAAGCATCGACCACTACGCAGAATCCGAACTCATCAAACCATGACTTGATTCTGGCAGGATCCGCGCTCGGGCCAAAGTAGCCGTTAGTTTCGGTCGGGGGCACGGCAGCGACATCAAGTGGCTTCATATCGAGACGAATCCTGTAAAATTCGGGATCAAGATCAAGGGATTGAGGTCTGACGCGGGACAGTTTTTCGACTGAAATTCCATATTATTCAGCTTGTTCTTGGGTCGCCTCTCTTGCTCACGGAAGCCTCCGACGCACGGTTTGACCCCGGCCCTCCCTTAAACCATCTCATAGTCATGAAACGTATTCCTCTGCTCGTTCTCCTTATCAGTCTCAGTGGACTGCCCGGTTTTGCCGCGGCGACCACGGAACTGCCGGACAAGGCGACGACCGATAAATCCGAATATCGGAAGTTCACTTTAGACAACGGCATGAAGGTGGTGCTGCTGTCCGATCCGGACCTCAACCTGTCTTCGGCTTCGGTGGCCGTGAAAGTGGGTTCGATGGCGGATCCCG